>NZ_JBGOOO010000058.1:0-16182 GCF_041439695.1 Vibrio sp. FF266 | reverse complement strand
CCCGACCCTCTGGTCCCAAACCAGATGCGCTACCAAGCTGCGCTATTCACCGAGATATCTAACTGGCTGATTGCCTGTCGATGAAGCGTATAATACGGATTCTGAGTTTATCCGCAAGGGCTTTTTTCACTCTTTTTTACAATATCGAATCGTTCGAACAAAAGACGTACAAGTGAAATGCCAATGTGACGAAAAACACACAGTTACCAACAAGTATTTAACTTATGAAACAGGATTGATCCAGATCAGTGAATTGATAACACCAGTTAATACACTAACTCGTGTCATATAACTTTGAGGTATACACATGGACTTTTGGCTAGAACTCCTATTTGGTAATGCGGTGGGGCTATCTTCAATGATAGTAATATTCGGGGCTCTGGGTCTCATGATGTTCTATGGAGGCTTCTTCATCTACAAAGTTATGACTGAAAAATCTCCTCACTAGAATCGCTCAGCCTAAATCATCTACTTTTAAGTATCATTTTCTTTAGGTAGATGTAAAAACGCTTTGCACCGGAGCCGACTTATTGTCTTCTCCGGTTTTTTCATTTTTAAACCCGGCCTCAACTTAGGTATACTTACCTTATCCTTATCCAACTTGAGATACACACTATGTCTCATGATGACGACTTAGATCTATTCCAAGAAATGATGGGCGATGTTAAACGTATCGACCATGACACCGCCGAACACCAGAAAGTACACCGAGTCACAGAATCTCACCTTGCTAAGCGTGAAGCCGCTATGTGGCTGTCTGACGACGAGAAAGACTACTTATCATTAGACTACTCTCCAATGATCAAACCTGACGATGTCATTGCTTATAAAAAAGATGGCGTACAAGAAGGCGTATACAAAAAGCTGCGCTTGGGCAAGTATCCAATTCAAGCCAAACTCGACCTTCACAGGAAAACATTGAAAGACGCTCGTAACGAAGTACTCTCATTTTTGCGTCAGTGTTTAAGAATGGATGTTCGTACCGTTATCATTGTCCACGGTAAAGGTGAGCGTTCGAATCCACCAGCAATGATGAAAAGCTACGTGGCAAATTGGCTAACACAAATTAACGATGTTCAATGTGTTCATTCAGCTCAGCAATTTCACGGTGGTACAGGCGCGGTCTATGTCATGCTCAGAAAGAGTAATGACAAAAAACTAGAAAACAGAGAGCGCCATCAAAAGCGCAGCAGTTGATAAGTTGAGATAGATAATTAAGCTAATAGCGGTCTTGCATCAAGAGCGATATTTCGTGCCTAGACTCACACCAAGTGCTAAAATTGTTCTCAGTTAACGAATCCCAACTCAAAGCAACTATTCAGAGGTTGCTTTTTGTTTATCTATATTTCCGTTGTGAAACGCTAAGAGAATATCATGTCACAAGAATCCCAAGCTAAACGCCTTAATAAATACATCAGTGAAACTGGTTTTTGCTCACGCCGCGAAGCCGACAAACTCATTGATGCTGGCCGAGTTACTATTAACGGTAAGATCCCTGAAATGGGCACTAAAGTCTTGCCTGGTGATGATGTTGAGATCGACAATAAACCTGTTCGTTCAAGAGAAAAGCCGATCTACATTGCTCTTAATAAACCAACAGGTATCACCTGTACTACTGAGCGTGATATTCCAGGCAACATCGTCGACTTTATAGGTCACCACAAGCGTATATTCCCTATTGGTCGTCTAGATAAGCCTTCTGATGGTCTTATCTTCTTGACCAACGACGGCGATATCGTAAACAAAATCCTACGTGCAGGTAACAACCACGAGAAAGAATACGTGGTTCGTGTAGACAAACCTATTACGACTGAGTTCTTGAAGCAAATGGGCGCTGGCGTTCATATTCTCGATACTGTTACCTTGCCATGTAAGGTAGAGAAAGAGACCAAGTTCTCGTTTCGCATCACATTAACGCAAGGCCTTAACCGTCAGATTCGCCGTATGTGTGAAGCGCTCGGTTACGAAGTATTTAAGCTACGCCGTGTTCGTATTATGAACATCTCATTGGACGGTATTCCTAACGGAAAATGGCGCTACCTGAGCGACGAAGAGATTAATGAAATCTTGGCGATGTGTGAAGGCTCAGTAAGTACTGAAGATGCGTCAAAAATGAACGCGAAAGGTCAACGAATTCGTAAAGCAACTGACGCGAAACTTTTTGATAGCCGTGAAGAGAACCAAACTTCAACAGCGCGCCGTAATCAAAACGAGAACCGTACTCGCACTTACCGCGGTAACAATGCGGATGAATTCCGTCATGCGCCTAACTCAAAGCGTGGCCGTAACTCATCGAACGGTGAAAGCGGTGGC
Source organism: Vibrio sp. FF266 (assembly GCF_041439695.1). Classification (NCBI taxonomy): domain Bacteria; kingdom Pseudomonadati; phylum Pseudomonadota; class Gammaproteobacteria; order Vibrionales; family Vibrionaceae; genus Vibrio; species Vibrio sp. FF266. Next base: position 13,869 of record NZ_JBGOOO010000058.1, on the reverse strand, counting down.
GGTGGCAATACCGAAAACTGGAAATCAAACTCTCGTTCAGAGCGTTCTAATTCAGATAAAAACCGTTCGGATCGCAATCGCACAGATCGCGACAATAACGAACGTCGAAGCGGTAAACCGACAGACCGTAGTCAAGATTCAAACAGGCCGAACAAACCTGCACCGAAACGTGTTGGTGGTACTTTAGGTTTGAAGAAATAGTCAGAATCCTTTCAAACGGGACTGTCGATAAAGAAACGCCCGCTAGATTAGTCTAGCGGGCGTTTTTATTTGTGACCATGTACGTTTATCGTTATGGAAAGCACAAGCTACAGGCATAGTTCAGCAAACTGACCACGCGTAAGTAGTACTAAGTATTTCGGATCTAGCTCGATCTCTAACCCTCTCTTCCCTGCACTCACACATATCGTTTCAAAATCGGTAGCGCTGGAATGAACAAAGGTAGGTAATGCTTTTTTCTGACCAAGAGGACTGATTCCTCCCACCACATAACCTGTCGTTTTCTGAGCAATATCTGGATCAGCCATCTCTGCTTTTTTACCTTTCGCTGCTTTAGCTGCAAGCTTAAGGTTTAACTTCTGGTCAACAGGAATAACAGCTACCGCCAAATCTTTCGCCACACCATTCAAGCTGAACAACAGAGTTTTGAATACACGTTTGGGATCTTGACCAAGCGCTTCGACAGCCTCTAATCCATAATTCGTGTTATTTGTATCATGATGATACTGATGCACACTGTGAGCGATTTTCTTTTTCTTGGCGAGATTGATTGCAGGGGTCATAACAAATCCAAACGATAGATAAACAAAAAGCGACGCCGAGGCGTCGCTTTAGTTAAATTTATCATGGTGCTAGAGTCAATCTAATTTAGCACCTAGTGATTCAATTAACTGGGTTCAATTACTTGTAAACCATTTGACCTGAAGGCGCGTACTTGTTCACATCAACAGGGCTGTTTGCTTCTAGGTACTCTTTTAGTACTTCAGCGTCAACAAAACCTGTGTTCACAAAGCCAGGGTGATCAGACAGTTTAGGGTAACCGTCACCGCCAGCAGCGTTAAAGCTTGGTACCGTAAAGCGGTATGTTTCATCTAAACGAAGCTGCTTGCCACCGATGAAGACATTCGATACTTCACCGTCAGCGACAGTCATAGAAATACCTGCAAACTGTGCATAAGCACCTGAATCAACAGGTTTAGTCGCCACTACGTTTAGGTAATCTAGAACTTCTTTACCAGTCATATCAGTGTAAGTCAGGATGTTTGCAAAAGGCTGTACTGTTAGTACATCTTTGTACGTCACATCGCCGGCTTCAATTGAGTCACGAACGCCACCAGAGTTCATCACAGCGAAGTCTGCTTTTGCACGCTCCATGTGAGAAGTCGCAATCAAACGACCCAGGTTAGTTTGTTGGAAGCGAACTACGTTACGGTCACCTTCAAGCTTGCCATTTGTCTCAGCGATTTGAACTTCTAACTGAGCTTGGCCCTGTTCTTGGAAAGGACGTAGGAATTCAAGCAGCTCTGGATCTTGTGCGATTTCATCTTGAATAAGAACGCGTTGCTTCTTGCCGTCAATCTTAACTTTCTTCTTAAGGTTAACGGGAACCAAGTCGTAGCTCACCATCTCTAGTTCGCCATTACGGAATTCGTAATCAGCACGGCCTACGTACTTGCCCCACTCGTGAGCTTGAACGATGTAAGTACCGTTTTGAACGTCTGGTTTACACTCATCACCCGGCTTGAAGTTTTGCTTCGCAACGTTAGGGCCTTCCATACATACAGGCTCTTGAGAGTGACCACCAACGATCATATCTAGATCGCCTTCATTTAGGTAACGAGCTAGTGCTACATCACCCGGAGCATTAACACCACGCTGACCATTTTCGTAGTGACCCATGTGAGTCACAGCGAAGATAAGATCTGGTTTTTCTGTTTCTTTAAGTTCAGCGATCAGTTTCTTCGCTTCTTCTTTAGGGTCACGGAAATCGATACCAGCAATAAATTCTGGGTTACCAATTTTCGCAGTATCTTCAGTCGTTAGACCGATAACAGCAATTTTGATACCTTGCTTTTCAAACATCTCGTAAGCTTGGAATTTACGCTCGCCTGTCGCTTTGTCGTAGATGTTTGCAGATAGCATTGGGAAGTTTGCCCAGTCGATCTGTTTTTGCAGTACGTCTAGTGAGTTATCGAACTCGTGGTTACCTAATGCCATTGCATCGTAACCAATTTTATTCATACCTTTAAAATCAGGTTCTGCATCCTGAAGGTCTGACTCTGGTACACCAGTGTTGATGTCACCGCCAGATAGAAGCAACACGCTACCGCCTTCTGCTTCAACTTCTGCACGAAGTTGGTCAACAAGCGTTTTACGTGCAGACATGCCGTATTCGCCGTATTTGTTCTGCCAAAAACGACCATGGTTGTCGTTCGTATGCAGGATAGTTAGCTTATAAGTTTCGTCTTGGTTCCAATCATGAGCTGATTGAGACGCACATCCAGCCAAAGTAGCTAGGATTGCAGCACTTAGTGCTGTCTTTAGAATAAGGCGTTGCTTCATTGTCATACCTTTGAACTTTTTAGGGGAATCCACTGCTTTCTATAATCCATTGCGACTCCTTGTCTGGAGTTCGAACAATAAGACTTCAACATGACTAATCTTAAATTAACATTCTAAATGTAACACGATGATTTCATATTTATGTCGAATTGGTCACGCATGAATCAACAGTTAAGTGTAACAAAATTATGAGATTACACTCAAACTTCCCCTGCATCACAGGCAATCGTTTACTTATAAAGTGTGATGAATGTCAGCAATTCACTACAAACAGGACAGACCTCACACACCTATACCGCTTTCTTAGGGAATCAGAGGCTCTGTTAACAAGGGGTTAATCGCCTATCGTGGATTGACGCACTGCAAAACAAGTTCGTGAACAGCCAGACAGACAGCTTAGTCATAGCCCAAATAGGCCGAGGCTTCGGTGAACTAAACGGATGTTCCATTAAAAAACGCCCAACTCTAAGAGTTGGGCGTTTGTCTATTACAATCAAATAACGAGTTAACACTCTCTAGTTAATACTAGTGACTTAACATCAGATAAAACTATTTGATTTCGATGTGCTCGAAGCCTTTGATAAGGTCATCAAGTGCTTTCATCTGCTTCAAGAACGGTTCTAGCTTATCTAGCGGTAGAGCTGATGGGCCATCACAACGAGCTTGATCCGGGTTAGGGTGAGCCTCAAGAAATAGACCAGCAATACCCGTCGCAATGCCCGCTTTAGCTAGTTCAACCGTTTGCTCACGACGACCGCCAGATGCAGCACCTGATGGATCACGCATTTGAAGCGCGTGAGTCACATCAAAGATGATTGGGCTACCGTTTGATGATTTCTTCATCACACCAAAACCAAGCATATCAACTACTAAGTTGTCATAACCCATGCAAGAACCGCGTTCACAAAGAATGATGTTCTCGTTGCCACACTCAGCAAACTTATCAACGATATTACCCACTTGATCTGGGCTCATGAACTGAGGCTTCTTCACATTGATAACCGCGCCAGTCTTAGCCATTGCTTCAACAAGATCAGTTTGACGAGCAAGGAACGCTGGAAGCTGGATTACATCAACCACATCAGCAACAGGCTGAGCTTGCGCTTCAGTGTGAATATCAGTGATGATCTTCACGCCAAAGGTATCTTTCAGCTCTTGGAAAATTTTAAGACCTTCTTCCATGCCAGGACCACGGTATGAGTGAACTGAGCTACGGTTTGCTTTGTCGAAAGACGCCTTAAATACATAAGGGATACCCAACTTCTCTGTTACTTTCACGTAGTGCTCACAGATCTGCATAGCTAGATCGCGAGATTCAAGAACGTTCATACCTGCAAATAGCGTAAATGGCTTGTCATTAGCAATTGGCATATTGCCAATGTGAACTGTTTTCTGTTCCATCATATTCTCTCTAAATAATTATTAATTAGTGAACAACCACTATCTTTTCGTTCATGACGTTCACTTGAGATTTTAGTAGCTCAGATGCAGGGTCATCTGGGCATTGGTCGATAAAATATTGATAATCCGTAGCAGCGACCTGATGACAGTCTAGCTGCTGATAAATAAAGCCGCGGTCGCGGATTTCATACGGATCATCCGGCACAAACGTTAACGCAAGGTCGGTACACTTCAATGCAAGCGTATAACGCTCTTCTCGAAGCAATGCACTCTTAAGTAACGCTAGCCACTTACCAATAATCGTTGGGTGGTCAGCAACTTCTAAGTGTTCAGCTTTTACCTTAGCTAGTGGGCCATCATGCCCAATAAGCCATGCTCGTAAAGTTTGCACGCCAACGTACTCGCCGTTGTACGGGTTAATGTATACAGCAGCTTGCCCGAACCAACTCACTTTAAGTAAGAATTGAGTTGGGAAAGACACGCCTTCAACAGGGAAGCCTAACTTGCGACCTAGATAAAGAAAGATCGCACCAAGACTCACTGGAATGCCTTTTTTTCTCTCAAGTACTTTATCGATAAATGCGTTTTCCGAAGAAAAATACGCATCTTTATCCCCAGCAAAACCCCACTCATAAAAGAATAGTCGAATAAAGGATTCAAACTTCTGCTGTTCATCCGTTTCGTTAACCAAAGCAAACTCGGCGTCTTTTAACAATCTCGCCAACTCTTGTTCTGCCCAACTGTCTTGAGTTTCTGGGTTAATCGCTTTATTTAAGATCAATGCACCTTCAGCTAACTCTAGCTGGTCAAAGTCTTCATCAAAAAATTCGTACATAGGTAGTTAACCGAAATAAGGAGATAATTAACCGAAAAATGTTGGTGTCTTCGTCATTGCAATTTTACCTGCCATCGCTAACCAGCCAAGCGCACCAAAGAAAGAGAACACTCTCAGTAGCTTGTTTTTACCTAGCTTAAGCGCAAAGAAGCCCAATGCGATGTAAGCCATAACACAGGTTAGTTTTTCGGTTAACCAGGGTGCTGCTGGTGTAAATGGAATAAAGCCAGTGATAAAAATCAAACCAATACCCGAAAGCAACAGCAATGAGTCATTGATATGAGGGAAACGCTGTAAGAAAGGATGCTTAAGCTTCGGTGAGTTAGTCATCATAAGAGCGAAACGAATCGAAAGAAGCAGTGCGCTTATAGCAATCGTTAATAGGTGAAAATGTTTTAGACCTTCGTACATGGTATTCCTTTATATTTTTATATGTCTTTCGTTAACACGAGCCACACAATACCCGTTAATGCTCTGTAGTTCTGCGTAAAATCTCTGTATTTCTGCGTTAAATGCATTATCGAGTTAAGTGTATTTTCGAGTTAAAGGTATCAATTTAGCAAGTTAATCATCTATTGCTCACAAGATGATTAACAGCAGCCTATGAACAGTAACGACCCAATGTCACTCGGTCATTACCACCGTAATCTTTCTCTGTCACAACATCGAGATATCCGAGCGCCTGCATAATCTCACGTACAGCTAAACCTTGGTCGTAACCGTGTTCAAACGCTAACCAACCTTCGTTTTCTAAAAAGCTTCGTGCGTTTTCAGAGATGTATCGAATATCAGCTAAACCTTTATCTTCAGCCACTAACGCCGTAATAGGCTCAAAGCGTACATCACCTTGAGACAAGTGGGGATCATTCTTCTCAATATATGGCGGGTTAGAGACAATCAACGAAAACTTGATCGCTTCTTTTTCAGAGTTAGCTAGGTTCAAAGGCTCAAACCAACTGCCGTGTAAAAAGGTGGCGTTGGTGATATTCAAGCGTCGCGCATTTTCTGTCGCAAGTTGTTGCGCTTCCGGACGAAGATCAATACCCGTCACCGGTCGGTTCGGCATCTCAGACGCCAATGCCAAAGCGATCGCACCAGTACCAGTTCCTAAATCGAGAATCGCACCTTGCTTGCCATACGTTTTGTCTAACGCCACTTCAACCAAGCGTTCCGTATCTGGACGTGGGATTAAAGTAGAAGGAGAAACTTTTAACGGCAGCGACCAAAACTCACGTTCACCAACAATATAAGCCACAGGCTCACCGGTTAAGCGACGTTTTAGAAGGGTATTGAATTCGGATTCTTGTTCTGAAGTGAGATACTTCTCAGGCCAAGTCAGTAGGTAAGATCTTGGTTTATCTAAGGCGTGGCAAAGCAGTACCGCAGCATCAATCGAGGGCGATGTGTTATCGCCCTCTTGAAGCTGTACGATTGCTGACTTTAAAGCACTTTCAACCGTATATGCTGACTGCATAGTAATTAGTTGTGCTCAGCAAGTGCTGCTAGTTGATCTGCTTGGTGCTCTTGTAGAACAGGATCAAGCAGGCTTTGCATATCACCTTCCAGAACTTCGTTCAGGCGGTAGATAGTTAAGTTGATGCGGTGATCAGAAACACGGCCTTGAGGGTAGTTGTACGTACGAATACGGTCACTACGGTCACCAGAACCTAATAGGTTACGACGTGTATCTGAAATCGCAGCAGCACGACGCTCTTCTTCAGCTTGAACGATACGAGCCGCAAGAACAGCCATCGCTTTCGCTTTGTTTTTATGCTGAGAACGCTCGTCTTGACACTCTACTACTGTACCTGTTGGTAAGTGAGTAATACGGATTGCTGAATCCGTGGTGTTAACGTGTTGACCACCCGCGCCAGATGCACGGAAAGTATCAATCTTAAGGTCGCCAGCTTTGATCTCTGGCAGATCTGCTTCTGGAATCTCAGGCATAACCGCAACGGTACATGCAGACGTATGAACACGACCTTGTGATTCAGTCTCAGGTACACGTTGTACACGGTGACCACCAGACTCGAACTTCATTGTGCCATAAACAGCATCGCCACTGATTTTAGCGATCATCTCTTTAAAGCCGCCCTGCTCTGAAACATTGCTGCTCATCACTTCGACGCGCCAGCCTTTTTTCTCGGCAAACTTAGAGTACATACGGAAAAGGTTACCCGCAAAGATACCCGCTTCATCACCACCTGCGCCGGCACGAATCTCTAAGAAACAGTTACGCTCATCGTTTGGATCTTTTGGAATCAGAAGAATTTGCAGCTCATCAGTCAGACGTTCAATGTTCGCTTTCGCATCTTTGATTTCTTCTTGAGCCATTTCACGCATTTCTGCGTCGTCTTCATTTGCCATCTCTTCAGCAGCTTCTAAATCTTCTTGAGCTTGCTGGTATGATTTAAAGCACCCCGTCACCTCTTCTAATTGAGAATACTCTTTTGACAAGGCACGGAATTTATCTTGATTCCCAAGTACATCGGGATCACCAAGTAGATGTTGAACTTCTTCATAGCGTTCAACAAGTGTTTCAAGCTTTATTAGAATCGAGGCTTTCATAATGTCTTATTCTGTTGGAGGTCGAATATTATTGAGGGTTTTCTAAGCCCAAACTCTGTCTAATGACCGTTAATTTTGCAGGTTCTCCTTGCTCTGCTGCACTTTGGAGTGCACGCGTTGGAGCATGGATCAATTTGTTTGTGAGCTTGTTACTTAGCTCAAGTAAAACTTTTTCAGGGTCACCGCCAGCGGCAAGTGATTGTAAACTCTTACTTAATAATTCTTCTCGGATTTCATTGGCCGATTTGCGATAGTCACGAATACTGTCTACCGCTTGCAGTGAACGCATCCAACTCATGAATGCCGCACTTTCTTCACTAACAATAGCTTCCGCTTGGATAGCTTCCACTTTACGTTGTTCAATGTTGCCATCAACAATCGACTGCAGATCATCAACGGAATACAGGTAAGCATCATTCAGATCGCCTACCTGAGACTCAACGTCTCGAGGCACTGCAATATCAACCAACAACATCGGTTGATGTTTTCTTGTCTTAAGTGCGGTCTCAACCATGCCCTTCCCAATAATAGGCAGTGGACTAGCGGTTGAGCTGATCACGATATCCGCTCGATGCAGGTGATCGGGGATTTCATTGAGGCTAATCACTTCAGCACCAAACTCTTCAGCTAGCCCTAAAGCACGCTCACGAGTTCGGTTGGCCACAATCATCTTGGTGCAACCATTCGCTGAAAGGTGTTTTGCCACCAATTCAATCGTCTCACCCGCACCTACCAATAACACCGTTGATTCAGCAATCGACTCAAAGATGTGTTTGGCTAATGTGCAAGCTGCGTAAGCAACTGAAACCGCGCTTCCGCCAATTTCAGTTTCAGTTCGAACACGCTTAGCGACAGAAAATGATTTCTGAAACAGTTTTTCCATTGAAGCATCAACAGATTTGTTATCTCGAGAGTCTGTATAAGCTTGCTTCACCTGACCTAAAATCTGTGGTTCACCCAACACCAGAGAGTCCAAACCACAGGCAACGCGCATTAAGTGCTTAATCGCGGCTTGCTCTTCATGGATGTAGATGCTCGGTTTTAATTCTTCAGGGCTAACTTGATGAAATACAGACAGCCAATCGATCAACTTGTTTTTTGCCACGCCTTTGACGTCACAATACACTTCAGTTCGATTACAGGTAGAAAGTATGACACTTCCATTTACGTGTGCATTTGCGTTAAGTTGCTTAAGTGCCTCAGATAATTTATCTGGACCAAAAGCGACTTTTTCTCGCAATTCAACCGACGCTGTATTGTGATTGATACCTACGGCAAGCAAAGACATGTATCAGAAGTTCTCGATCAGGGAATGGAAACAAGGGGCGAATTTTACTTGATGCATGGCTCTATTTAAAGAGCAAGCGGGATTTGTTTTCCTGAGTTCGTGAATTCAATGCTATAGTTGAGACGTTTTTTAGATAAATTTGAACAAGTTGTGAGCAAATATGAGCAAGCTTCGAAAAATCACGTCTCTTATTTTTTTGACCATCATTATGGTGGGTTGCTCGTCTATCCCAGAACAACCGACCAGCGTTGAGTGGCAAAGTCACCAAAACAGGCTTTTACAGATAGAAAACTATCAAGCTTCAGGCAAGCTCGCTTACATTTCTCCAGAGCAACGCCAAAGCCTAAACTTCATATGGAAGCACTCCCCAAATCAAAGCCAATTAAGACTGACCACTTTCCTTGGTCAAACCGCCTTGAACCTTACAATTGACAGTTTGAGTGCAAAAGTCGTGACTTACGATGATCAAGTATTCACCCATGCAAGTGCATCTGTATTAGTAGAGCAACTTACTGGATTGCAGATCCCCATTGATCACCTACCACAATGGTTCCTTGGCATTCCCGACCAAGCAGATAGCTACCAACTCAACAGCACCAACACGCTTGAATCTTTGTCTAAACAAGTCAGCAGTCAATTATGGACACTGAATTTTGCTAACTATCGCAATACGGAGATGCCGAGTACACTATTATCTGGTGAAGACAACAGGAACTCTAGTGAAGACAGCACGAACGTAGAGACAATTCCCCTCCCTACTCGATTGTCATTTAAGCAAGACGAGAACAAAATCAACATTGTAGTTTCGAAGTGGACACTGAAAAAATGATAACAACGCCAACTCACTGGCCTTCGCCAGCTAAGCTGAATTTATTTCTCTACATCACTGGCCGACGCGACAATGGCTATCACGAACTTCAGACCCTATTTCAGTTTGTCGACTTTGGCGATGAACTTACGGTTACCGCAAACCGAGAAACAAGCTCGATAACAATCACACCTGAAATTCCAGGTGTTGCGACAGAAGATAACCTGATTTGGAAAGCCGCAACTGCCCTTCAACAATACACATCGACGACTTTCGGTGCGGATATTGAGTTAAAGAAAGTGCTTCCTATGGGAGGTGGCATTGGCGGAGGCTCTTCAAATGCCGCAACCGTGTTGGTCGCGCTCAACCATTTATGGCAACTCAACCTGTCTGATGACCAGTTAGCTGAGATTGGCTTAAAGCTTGGTGCAGACGTTCCGGTCTTCGTTCGAGGCCACGCCGCCTTTGCTGAAGGTGTTGGTGAACAATTACAACCCGCTAATCCGGATGAGAAATGGTATCTCGTTGTTAAACCTCAAGTGAGCATAGCAACTGTAGACATATTCACACATTCAGAATTAACTCGAAATACGCCGAAGCGAGCACTATCAACGCTTCTAGAGCAAGAATACGTAAACGATTGCGAAAAAATTGTGCGAATGCTGTACCCAGAGGTTGATAAGCAACTTTCATGGCTGCTACAATACGCGCCGTCGAGATTGACTGGTACGGGTTCATGCGTTTTTGCTGAATTTAGCAGCAAAAAAGAAGCCGAATCAGTGCTAGAGCAACTGCCTGACACAGTTTCCGCGTTTGTCGCGAGAGGACGAAACATTTCGCCTTTAAAAGAAACTTTGGCTGAATACCAATCAGCCCACCCACAATCTATTTAAAACTGGACGCAACCCGAGGTTTCCACCGTGCCTGATATGAAGCTATTTGCTGGTAACGCAACACCTGAACTAGCCCAACGTATTGCTGATCGTCTATACATCTCTCTTGGAGATGCTACTGTAGACCGTTTTTCTGATGGCGAAGTCGCTGTACAAATCAATGAAAACGTTCGTGGTAGCGATGTATTCCTGATTCAATCAACTTGTGCACCAACCAATGACAACCTTATGGAATTGGTGGTAATGATTGACGCAATGCGCCGTGCTTCTGCTGGCCGTATTACTGCTGTAATCCCTTACTTCGGTTATGCCCGTCAAGATCGTCGTGTACGTTCTGCTCGTGTGCCTATTACTGCAAAAGTTGTTGCAGATTTCCTTTCTAACGTTGGTGTTGACCGCGTTTTGACTATCGACCTACACGCAGAGCAAATCCAAGGCTTCTTCGATGTACCTGTTGATAACATTTTCGGCACTCCAGTTCTTCTAGAAGACATGGCTAACCGTGGCCTAGAAAACCCAGTTGTGGTTTCTCCAGACCTTGGTGGTGTTGTACGTGCTCGTGCTACAGCTAAAGCGCTAGGTGATGTTGACATCGCTATCGTTGATAAGCGTCGTCCACGTGCTAACGTTTCTGAAGTAATGAACCTAATCGGTGATGTTGAAGGTCGTGACTGTGTTATCGTTGATGACATGATCGATACTGGTGGCACACTATGTAAAGCAGCTGAAGCGCTTAAAGAGCGCGGTGCTAAGCGTGTATTCGCTTACGCAACTCACGCTGTATTCTCTGGTACTGCTGCAGAAAACATCCGCAATTCAGTTCTAGACCAAGTTATTGTTACCGATTCAATCAAGCTTTCTCCGGAAATGGCCGCGACAGGTAAAGTAACTGAACTAAGCCTTTCTCGCATGCTTGCTGAAGCGATTCGTCGTATCAGCAACGAAGAGTCTATCTCTGCGATGTTCAACTAATCAAAGCTCTATAGCTTTGCTTTAGCAGAACAATCTGAAAAAGATATTAAGCACTTCATTCGATGAAGTGCTTTTTTTATATCTAATACCAATCACAGTAAGTAAGTGTTCAGAAATAGCGCAGGAAAAAAGCTTGAGAACAAGGCGTGATTTTTTTATAAGTAGTTATTCTACAATCAAAAATTATAACGCAGTTATCGAGCATTTTAACTAGCTAGGGTGACCAGTTATTTACTACGATTGGTATAACGACCACAAAGTGAATTTGACCACAGTTTGAATCATTGAGTTGCTATCAGCTAGCTCGCACCTTTTTCATAAACTGTGATATCATACGGCGCTTTTTGAAATCCCAAGAGAGATCCATACCTTGAGCCAACAAATAAAACTTCTCGTTGGACTGGCTAATCCAGGTCCAGAATATGCCAAAACTCGCCACAATGCGGGTGCTTGGGTAGTTGAAGAATTAGCACGTGTACACAACGTGACACTGAAGAACGAACCAAAGTTCTTTGGCCTAACGGGTCGTATCATGGTTCATGGTGAAGATCTTCGTTTGCTGATCCCAACGACTTTTATGAACTTGTCAGGCAAAGCTGTTGCTGCCTTAGCAAAGTTCTACCAAATTAAACCAGAAGAGATCATGGTCGCTCACGATGAGTTAGATCTTCCTCCAGGTATTGGAAAGTTTAAAAAAGGTGGTGGTCATGGTGGACATAATGGTCTGAAAGACATCATCAGCAAACAGGGTAACAATAAAGAATTCTATCGTCTTAGATTAGGCATTGGCCATCCAGGACACAAAGATAAAGTTGCAGGTTATGTATTAGGCAAAGCTCCTGCGAAAGAGCAAGAGTGTATCGAGGCTGTCGTTGACGAATCGGTTCGTAGCCTAGACATCTTATTGAAAGATGGCCTACCAAAAGCACAAAATCGCTTACATACGTTCAAAGCAGAATAAGGTTTATATCATGGGTTTTAAATGTGGCATCGTTGGTCTACCAAACGTTGGTAAGTCAACTCTGTTTAACGCACTGACTAAAGCAGGCATCGAAGCAGCAAACTTTCCATTTTGTACGATCGAACCAAACACAGGTATCGTTCCGGTTCCAGATCTACGCTTAGATGCATTAGCAAAAATTGTTAATCCACAGAAGATCCTTCCAACGACAATGGAATTCGTAGATATCGCAGGCCTAGTTGCTGGCGCATCTAAAGGCGAAGGTCTAGGTAACAAGTTCCTAGCTAACATCCGCGAAACTGATGCTATCGGTCACGTTGTACGCTGCTTTGAAAACGAAAACATCGTTCACGTTTCAGGCAAAGTATCACCTATCGAAGATATCGAAGTGATCAACCTTGAGCTTGCTCTTGCCGATCTAGATAGCTGTGAACGTGCAATATTCCGCAATGCTAAAAAAGCAAAAGGCGGCGATAAAGACGCTAAATTCGAAACTACGGTTCTTGAAAAGCTACTACCTATCCTGACTGAAGGTGGTATGGCTCGTACTGTTGAACTTGCTAAAGAAGAAGTAGCGGCGATCGACTACCTTAACTTCCTAACGCTTAAGCCAACAATGTACATCGCAAACGTTGCTGAAGATGGTTTTGAAAACAACCCTTACCTAGACGCAGTTCGTGAGTACGCAGAAAAAGAGAACAACGTTGTTGTTGCTGTTTGTGCTGCAATCGAATCTGAGCTTTCTGAACTTGACGATGAAGATCGTGAAGAGTTCCTTGCTGACATGGGTATCGAAGAACCAGGCCTTAACCGAGTGATCCGCTCTGGTTACGAACTACTTACTCTTCAGACTTACTTCACTGCAGGTGTTAAAGAAGTTCGCGCTTGGACGATCCCTGTAGGTGCGACTGCGCCACAAGCTGCTGGCAAGATCCACACCGACTTCGAAAAAGGATTCATCCGTGCAGAAGTAGTTGGTTACGAACATTTCATCGAATTTGGCGGTGAAAGCGGAGCAAAAGATGCAGGTAAATGGCGTCTTGAAGGCAAAGAATACATCGTTAAAGACGGTGATGTTGTTCACTTCCGTTTCAACGTTTAATTACCGATAAACATCTAATAAAAGGCCAGTGAATTCACTGGCCTTTTTCGTTTTCGCTCTTTGCTAAAGAGCTTCTTATCCAAAACTTAACTTCCTATATATATCAGCATTTGAACCTATTTCTTGCTGACAAATACGCCTCTTTGACTAAAAAGAAACCGAACAGATGTTTATTCGTGATTTATTCAAAAAAAAAGTTGACGGGTTTCACTCAACTCCGCATAATGCGCCCCGTTCACAACGAAGCGGCAACGTCTCGAAATGAGCAACAATTTGGAAATGGCTACTTAGCTCAGTTGGTTAGAGCACATCACTCATAATGATGGGGTCGCAGGTTCGAATCCCGCAGTAGCCACCATTTCCTAAGCACTCTGTTTTTATTAAACGTATGTCTTTTGACAACAAAGAGTTTTTAGGAAATAAAGCGGTCGTGGCGGAATTGGTAGACGCACCAGATTTAGGTTCTGGCGCCGAGAGGT
>NZ_JBGOOO010000057.1:0-16836 GCF_041439695.1 Vibrio sp. FF266 | reverse complement strand
AAAAGCGTTTTACTCTTTGTTGAGGGAGATTTGCTTAGAATGACTAGGCTACTTCTCCCTCGCCGCGATTAAAACGCTTTTATCTCGAACAAAGTTTAACCACGAAAGGTCAACGCGCCTTAATTAAGTATATGCATTAATTGATTATTTATTGGGAGCTAGAAGGATATTTCTTTATTTGTATCTAATTATTGAATTCAGGGCTCAATAACGATGTTTCATTGAGAAAATTAAGTCTCAATTTATCGATGTAGGTACTAATTTTTCTCGAACTATTTGACTAGATACACAAAGATTCATGTATATACGTGATACGGGTCACGGCGATATACCAAGTGACTTCACAATTACTTCGCAAAGTAAAAAAATTACCGCGTTGATGATTTCTGGAGCGTAAAATGTACATGGCTCAACCGGGCCATATTGATCATATCAAACAGGTCAATGCTGGTCGTGTATATAAACTAATTGACCTTAAAGGTCCTATTTCTCGTATCGATCTGTCCAAGCAAAGTGAGTTGGCCCCGGCGAGTATTACTAAAATTACCCGTGAACTCATTGAAGCTCACCTTATTCACGAAACGACGGTTCAAGAAGCCACGACTCGTGGGCGTCCTGCTGTCGGTCTGCAAACCAATAACGAAGGTTGGCAGTTTCTGTCGATGCGTCTTGGTCGCGGATACTTAACGATCGCGCTCCATGAATTGGGCGGCGATGTACTTATCGATACTAAGATTGATATTCATGAACGTGACCAAGACGATGTACTTGCGCGTCTTCTGCATGAAATTGATGAGTTTTTCCAAACTTATGCCGAGCAACTCGATAGGGTAACAAGTATTGCGGTTACGCTACCGGGGCTTGTGAATTCTGAGCAGGGGATTGTGTTGCAGATGCCACACTACAACGTTAAAAACTTAGCGTTGGGTCCTGAGATCTACAAAGAAACAGGTCTACCTGTCTTTATTGCCAATGATACCCGAGCGTGGGCATTAGCAGAGAAGCTGTTTGGTCACTCTCAAGATAACGATAACTCCGTTTTGATCTCGATTCACCACGGAGTAGGCGCAGGGATCATTCTCGACGGCCGAGTATTGCAAGGTCGCCACGGTAACATCGGTGAGCTGGGTCATATTCAGATCGATAGACAAGGCAAGCTTTGTCATTGTGGTAATCATGGCTGTTTAGAAACGGTTGCGAGTTCACAGGCTCTCCGTGAGCAAGTCAAAGAAAGACTGGCTAATGGCGAGGCATCATCACTAACGGCGTTTGAAGATGTCACAATTGAACAGATCTGCGCTGCTGCTGCTGATGGTGATCCACTGGCTGTTGAAGTGATTGAGCAGTTAGGTCGTTACTTAGGTGCCGCGATAGCGATTGTGATCAACCTGTTCAATCCTGAGAAAATTTTGATAGGTGGTGTTATCAATCAGGCTAAAAGCGTGTTGTATCCTGCGATTCAAAAGTGTATCGAAGAGCAGAGTTTATCGGTTTACCATCAAGATTTAGAGCTGGTGGAATCTCGATTCTATAAACAAGCCACCATGCCAGGTGCTGCGCTTGTTAAACAAGCTTTATATGATGGCCAATTGTTAATGAAAGTGATTGAAGGCTAACCCTTTTTTTATCGTTTTTAGCCTTCCTTTAACCCTTTCCATGCACTTAAACTATGTATAACAGCATTTGTTGTACTTAGTTTAAGCATCTGTGTATTTGCGCTTTGCTTTAACCTATCGAATTAGGCTATTGTAGCCACAGTTATTATTTGTCACTAAGGTGTTGTATGTCTGGCGTTTTAAATTCTGTTGATCAGAGAACTAAACTCGTCGGTGAAAACCGTCTGGAACTCTTGTTATTTAGCTTAAATAGTCGCCAACTATTTGCGATTAACGTATTTAAAGTGAAAGAAGTCTTAAAAGTGCCTGTACTCACTCGCTTGCCAGGCTCTCACCATCATATTACGGGTGTTGCTTCTTTACGTGGTGAATCTGTACCTGTGATTGACTTACGCAGTGCGATTGGTTTCCCACCATCACGTGATGAGACTCAAGAAAACAACTTGATCATTACCGAATACAACCGAACCGTACAAGGCTTCTTGGTTGGACAAGTTCGCAATATCGTGAATACGACATGGACAGAAATCCAACCGCCACCAAAGACTACGGGTCGAGCAAACTATTTAACTGCTATCACGCATATCCAAGAAGAAGAGCAGCACAAAATCGTTGAGATCATCGATGTTGAAAAGGTGTTAGCGGAGATCATCGACTACGATGTGTCGATTTCTGACGGTGTTCTAGATCAGCAGTTAGCGAATGAAATGGTTGGCCGTAATGTGCTTATCGTGGATGATTCTTCAACAGCACGCAACCAGATCAAAGGCACCTTGTCGCAACTTGGTTTGAACATTATCGAATGTTGTGACGGCTTAGAAGCACTGACTTTACTTAAGAAGTGGTGTGATGAAGGCAAAGACATCAATCAAGAAATACTGTTGATGATCACCGATGCCGAAATGCCAGAAATGGATGGCTACAAACTGACTCATGAAGTTCGAACTGATCCTCGAATGCATGACTTGTTTATTACGCTAAATACTTCATTAAGTGGTAGTTTCAATGAAGCCATGGTTGAGAAAGTAGGGTGTAATCGCTTTATTTCTAAATTCCAACCAGACCTCTTAGTTGAAGTAACTCAAGAGCGAATGCGTCAGATTTTGTAATTAATGCAGCTGTACGGTTTGTTTCGAATGACCTTGGCGAAAACGTTTGCTAGTATTTGATACAGCATGTTTTTTAACAAAATATGCTCAACTACTAACGTAACTTTTCATGCACAATCTAAGGTAGTTCCTCTGAATGATATGGTTAACGTCTAAAGTCGTCATGACTTTGAGCTTATTACTGTATAGGGAATTTAAGAAAAGACGTACGGAAGCGGACGTTGAGGTATAACTCAACAACTTGAATTTAAGGGAAGCGGATGCTTCTCTTTTTCGTTTCTAGCGTTTCTAGCGTTTCTTGGAGGGCAACTTGATTCGTTAATGAAAATCTCGGGATTTGGTGTTCAAACCAATAATGTCATCGGTAATATCGATGAGTTTACCCGCTATAACATGCACAACTTCGCCTTCCTTTTCTAATATTCCTTGTACTTTTAACGCTTTGGCTGTCAGATAAGCTTGCTGTTGAGCGCGCGCGGTTGCTCCCCATACCACGACATTAATATTGCCCGTGTTATCTTCTAATGTAACAAAGGTAACACCTGCCGCGGTTCCGGGAGCTTGTTTTCCTGTGACTAATCCAACAACCGTGACCATAGATTTGTGTCTTTGCTGTATTAAATCCTTCATGTGTGTGAATCGACCTAATCGTCCCGCTTCTTCTAGCAAAGTGATTGGGTGTTTGTTCAATGAAATTCCGACACTGGTGAAGTCTTCGAGTAGATCTTGCATCTCATTGGGTTTGTGCAGTGCATGTTCGTCATGTCCATCCCCAACATCGTCATAGACTTGGCTAAACAGAGGTAAATCAGAAGCGGAGTCCATGATTGTCCAGCGAGTCTGGAAGCGGTCTCCCGATACGTTATGTAGCGCATTGGCCGATGCCAGTAGCTCGATATCTTTCTTATTCATCGATAACTGTTTCACCTGGCTAGGGTGGCGATAACCGGATTGTGGACGATTGGCGAGCACGCTTTGAATCCCATGTTCGCTGAATCCTTTGATTTGTCGCAGCCCTAAGCGAATCGCTAAACCATTCTGATGAGCGATGACAGTGTGGTTGTCTTGTGAGGCGTTCACACATACCGGAAGAACTACCACATTGTGTCGTTGTGCGTCTTGTACCAACTGTGATGGGCTATAAAACCCCATAGGTTGGCTATTGAGCAAGGAAGCATAGAAGCATTCTGGGTAGTAGCATTTCAACCAAGCGGAGCAATAGGCTAGCACCGCAAACGAAGCAGAATGGCTTTCTGGAAAACCGTATTCGCCAAAGCCGCATATCTGTTTAAAGATCTGCTCAGCAAACTCTGTCTCATAGCCGCGTTTTTGCATTCCTTCGATGAGCTTATTTTTAAACTTAAAGACGTTGCCATTTTTCTTCCAAGCAGCCATGGCGCGTCTGAGCTGATCCGCCTCTCCACCTGTGAATCCTGCAGCCACCATCGCGAGTTTAATCACTTGCTCTTGGAATATCGGTACACCCAAGGTGCGCGACAGTACCGACTCCACGTCTTTAGATGGATAACTGATTGGCTCAATACCATCTCGACGCTTTAAGAATGGGTGAACCATATCGCCTTGAATAGGCCCAGGACGTACGATAGCAATTTGAATCACCAAGTCGTAATAAGTCCTTGGTTTGAGCCTTGGCAGCATGCTCATTTGCGCACGTGACTCTATTTGGAAGATCCCGACGGTGTCTGCTCGCTGTATCATGCCGTAAACCTGAGGATCATCCTTAAGACGAGTGATCTCAGCGATAGACAGGGAACGTCCATATAAGTGTTTGATAAGGTCAAAACATTTACGAATCGCAGAGAGCATACCCAGAGCAAGCACATCGACTTTAAGCAGTCCCAAGGTTTCTAGATCATCCTTATCCCATTGAATTATGGTTCGTTCGTGCATCGCGGCATTCTCGACGGGAACCAGTTCATACAAAGGCCCTGAAGATATGACAAAGCCACCAACGTGTTGAGATAGGTGACGTGGAAAGCCGATGATCTCATTCACCAAGTGGATAAATTGTTGCCCCTTCAAAGAATCAGGTTGCAGTCCCAATTGAGTTAACTGAGTCTGCCAACCTAGGCTTTTGTCCCTACGGTTGGTGTTCTTGATGAAGTAGTCGAGCTGGGTTTCTTGTAGCCCTAATGCTTTACCGACATCTCTTACCGCACTTTTAAAGCGATAAGAAATGACCGTTGCGGCAAGCGCAGCGCGTTCTCTACCGTATTTTTGATAGATGTATTGGATGACTTCTTCACGTCGTTCGTGTTCAAAATCGACATCAATATCGGGCGGCTCATCGCGCTCTTTACTGATGAAACGTTCAAATAGCACTGAGATCTGCCTTGGATCGACAGAGGTGATTTCTAAGCAGTAACAGACCACGGAATTAGCCGCTGAACCTCGACCTTGGTAAAGAATTCCTTGGCTTTTGGCAAACATGACGATGTCGTGGATGGTGAGAAAAAAGAAAGGGTAGTCAAGCTCGTCAATTAGCCCCAACTCTTTCTCTATGATTTGTTGAATGTTGTTAGGCACGCCTTGCGGGAAGCGAGCTCGTTTTCCTTTCTCGACTAACATGCGTAGATAACTCATGGGTGTCTCACCTTGAGGAATCAGCTCGCTTGGGTATTCGTAGCGCAAGCTGTCTAAATCAAATTCGCATAGTCCAGAGATTCGGTTGCTTTCTTCTAGCCATTCAGCTTTGAATATATGAGAGATCTTATTGATGCTGCGTAAACAGCGCTCGGCATTGGCGAGTAAGTGACTGCCCACTTCGGTAATGGATTGTTGGTACTTTATTGCAGTGAGTGAGTGCTGTAAGGGTAAGCGGTTCGCGTTGTGCATCAGCACGCCACCACACGCTGTTATCGGCAGTTGGTGATGTTGTGACAGCTCAACGCAGTAATCTGTGTATTGCTGGTCGGTTTGCTTTAGGTGTCGTTGTAAGCCGATCCAAAGCCGACCTGAATGGTGCTGGGAGAGCCATTGCCCCCAGTGCGCGTCTTCATTTTTCTGTTGAGGAAACCAAAGAATGAAGCAGTGTTTAGCCGACATGATATCCCACTCAGAGAGCTGATAATGTCCTTTGCTACTACGACGTCTCGCGTTGGTAATAATACGACACAGCTCGGCATAGGCCTCTCTATTTGGGCATAGCAAAACCACTTGGCACTCTTCATTTAACCAAAACATGCTCCCGACAATTTGCTTGAGCGACAGTTTATGTTGCTTGATTGCTGAGTGAACCTTAACGATGCCCGCGACTGAGCACTCATCAGTAACTGCGAGTGCTTTGTAACGTAAGAAGTCGGCCTGTAAAACCAACTCTTCCGCGTGCGAAGCTCCCTCAAGGAAGGAGTAATTACTTTGACAGAAAAGCTCTGAGTATTGCTGAGACATAACGTAATCTCACTTAACCATTGCGAGTGAACATGATTGAAAAGGGCGTTTAAATTGAGTAAATGGTGCGGGTTGGCGATTCAACTTTTGTTGGTTAGCTAAATAAGTGTTGGTTAGCTGAATAAGCCGTGTAAGAACCACTGTTTATCTGGTGTTCTAAATACCCATAACCATCGACCGTTTTCGCTGTGAGCAATAAAGTAGTCACGAATGATTTTCTCACCATCCCACCAGCCAGAAACAATGCGCTCAGGGCCTTGAGATAAGGTGACGCTTTCAGTTAGGGCTTCGGGCTCTGGCAGTAAAATACTGGGCCTGAGTCGCTGTTGGTTAATGCTGTTCGTTGTTGTGGCTTGTTGATCGAGTTCTTGTGGATCTCGCCCCTTTTTCGCCGTATGACTTAGTGTTGGGAGCGAATACTGATTGGCCTTTTCTGGCCTTGGGTCATGCTGTATTTTCGGTGTTTGAATACAGGCTTGCCCAAGCTTTGCTTGCAGTAATGAGAGCAAATCTAACGCGGCAAGTGTTCCGGTATTACCATCAAAAAGATCATGGTAGGCCATTTGGGGTTCCCCATGACGAATCAAAGAGAGAGTCAGCCCCTGTACGGGTGCTGTTATCTTCAGTGACTCTAAGGTTAGATGCGTTAGGTTCGCCCATTTGGCCGCAAGGTAATCGCCCTGCGCAGAATAAAAAGAGACTGGGTGATCATCTTTATCTCTTAGATGCAAAGTCAGCGTTAACTCGAAAGCCACTCGGTCACGTAACCTCAAAAAGCACTCGAGCTGATTCAACAATTTCAGCAAAGGCTTTTCGATGAATAGGATGTTTTCAATATCAAACAGCAGCTCCAAATATTGCTGGAAACTCTCTGGTGGGTGATAGAAATCAATCGGGTGCTTGAACTGCCCATTAAGACGACCAACATAGTTCACCAAGTCGATATCAAAGCGGCGCGCGACATCTTGCAAAGGCAGTTTTAATAAGTCTTCAACGACATTGATACCAACACGATTCAGGCGCTCAACTTGTTTAGCAGGAAGTTCGCTTGAACTCAGTACTTGTTGGTTAACCCAAGCTTTCATCTGCTCAACATTGTTCGTCGCTTGGTTGATGGATTGCTTGCCTAAAAGGATTGCAGAAAGTGGCGAATAACCTGTAGCAAAGCTGAACTGGATATTGAGCGTTTCTAAATGGCTTTTGAGTTCATGCCAGTAGTTATCTAGCCCATCGTAAAGCGACAACATGTTAGAGGCTTTAATCAACAAACCATTAGGTGGTAATAACGCCATATCAGAAGTGACTAGGTACGCCCATTGAGCAATCTCTTTCAGCTTATTTTTCTCTAGCTCAATACTGTAAGGGTGGACGTGTAAGTTATGGCAAAGCGCCGCCGCAGACCCTAGCCCCATGCCGAGTGTGATACCCGATTGCAACGCGGCTTGGTTAGCTTGCAGCACACGATGATCTTTCTCATCGACGATGATAAGAGGCTGATTGCGTGAATCTTCGTTCGAACCCAATTCATTAGAGTTAAACAAGGTGTCCAATTGTAGGGATGAGAAATGCAGATACAACCACAGCATACGTTAGCCTTGCTTCGCAATAGGAAAAGCCAGCACTGTGTTACCAGACAATGCGTGAATTGAGCTGTTTTCATCGATGACTTTTTCTGTGAGTAACGGCCAGTTCTGGTTCATGTCCAGAATAAAACTGCCATACGACCAGCTGCCTTTTCTTTTCGTGACTTCAACCTTTAACCCTTGGACGTGAGAAGACAGCTTCATGCTTAAAGAAACGGGTAGGGATAACTGATTATGGCTGGTGGTTTTAAAATGAAATTGCAGACACTTGCCCGTTTCGCTTGCCGCTTGTAGGCGCTTGGTTTGGTGAATTTCTAGATCCGCTCCCCATAGCAAAACAGAATGACAGGCACCACTCTTGAGACACTGCTCTGCGGCCCATAACGCATCGAGATCACGTTGAGGCTGAATAACGAGAATATTCTCTAATTCAATGCCTTGGCTGCTAAAAAACTCGGCACAGATCTTCCCTGGCGGGTTAATGAATATGGCCAACTTCTGCGATTTTTGTTGAGCTAAATAAGGAGTGAGTAGACGAAGTTCGCCGATCCCTTGTTGTGATTCAACCTCAATAACGCCGTGCGTCGGGAAGCCGCCATCAAGCTGTTTATCCAATTGAGGATAGCCTGTCGAAGTGGTGCTGCCTTGCGTTGTTGATTGTAACCCTGTCCAGATTAGCTGGCGGTCTTGTAAGTTTTTTATTAGTTCATGCATAATTAAATACCTGTATATTTATACAGTATATTTGACAATGAAAAAGATGCAAAGCAAAATGACGAAAATCAGATGAACTAAATATTAGATGGTTGATTTAGATACAAAAAAAGCCGCTATTAAAGCGACTTCTTATTATTGCTCATAATATCAGCTACTTAGGTTGAGCGTCGATACATTGGCCATTAATGTCTGTCACACTTGGGTTCATTAAGTGTAGATACAGCGGGATGATGTCGAGTGGCGTTTTTAACTTGTTCGCATCTTCACCTGGGTACGCTTTTGCACGCATGCGTGTTTGAGTGCCGCCTGGATTAATCGCATTAACACGGATATCGGTACCTTCAAGCTCATCGGCTAAGATCTGCATCATGCCTTCTGTAGCAAACTTTGAAATCGCGTAAGTGCCCCAGAACGCGCGGCCAGAGTGACCAACCGTTGAAGAGGTAAAGACAATACGACCCGCTTCCGCTTTCTTAATGACAGGCAGTAACGCTTGAGTCATTAGAAATTCAGCTTTAACGTTGATTTGCATGACGCCATCAAACGTTTCTTCATCGATTTGATCGAATGGACTTAACGTGCCAAGCACACCTGCGTTATGCAGTAGACCATCTAAACGACCGAACTGTGATTCAATGGTTTCAGCCATGTCGATGTAGTTCTGTTTTGTCGCGCCTTTTAAATCCAATGGGATAATCGCAGGCTGTGGGTAACCAGCGCTTTCGATTTCGTCGTAAATTAATTCAAGGTTTTTGACATTGCGGCCTAACAGAATAACAGTTGCACCATGTTGAGCGAAACTTAGCGCGGCTTGGCGACCAATGCCAGCACCGGCACCTGTAACCAAAATTACTTTATCTTTGAGGGCATCTGTAGAGGTTGGGTAATCCACTGTGCTTATCCTTCTTTCTTTTATTATGTTCGTCATTCCATTGATGTTTAATCACACAGATAACCGCAGGAATGATGAGAAATTCTTGGTAATCGTGACAAGATGGTTACAATACACTAATTCATACAATAGGGGATATGACATTGGAATTTTTGTTGGACTACGGCTTGTTTTTAGCCAAGATTGCGACCGTTGTAATCGCCATCATTGCAATTTTAGTGATAGCTAAATCTGTGGGTGGAAAATCAAGCGCAATTAAAGGTGAGCTGGAAATCACGAACCTATCTGAGCATCACAAACAAACGATTGAACAACTAGAGCACCATTTGCATGATGATGCTTTCATCAAAGCACGTGATAAAGCAGAAAAGAAAGCGGAAAAAGAAAAAGTAAAATCACGTGGCAAAGAAGTGAAGAAAGCAGCGAAAGAGGGTGAGCTTGATAGCAAGCGTGAACCACACCTATTCGTTCTTGATTTTAATGGCAGCATTGATGCGAAAGAAGTGGCTTCATTACGTGAAGAGGTAACGGCGGTTCTGGCTGTTGCTCGTGAAGGTGATGAAGTATTGCTTAAACTGGAATCTGGCGGTGGTATGGTTCACGGCTATGGTCTGGCGTCTTCTCAACTTGACCGTATCAAAGCGGCAGGTCTGCCTCTGACTATCTCGGTAGATAAAGTCGCAGCAAGTGGCGGTTACATGATGGCATGTATCGCAGACAAAATCGTATCTGCACCGTTTGCTATTGTTGGCTCTATTGGTGTTATTGCTCAACTGCCAAACTTCAATAAATTGCTTAAAAAGCATGACATTGAGTTCGAACAGCTAACGGCGGGTGAGTACAAACGCACGCTTACTATGTTTGGTGAGAACAGCGATAAAGCACGCGAGAAGTTTAAAGAAGAGCTAGAGGAAACTCATGGTTTGTTTAAAGATTTCATCCGTGACCACCGACCTGCGCTAGATCTTGAAAAAGTAGCAACGGGTGAGCACTGGTTTGGTACACAAGCGCATGAACTTGGGCTGGTGGATGAGATTAGCACTTCTGATGATTTAGTCGTAGCGGCATGTAAGGACAAAACAGTTCTAGCGATTCACTACGTACAGAAGAAAAAGCTTTCAGACAAACTAGCGGGCGTGGCAGGTAAATCTGCAGACAGCGTGCTGATGAAGCTGATTGAACGTGGTCAAAAGCCGATTGTTTAAGCTTATTGAGTTCTAGTTCTAGGTTTAGTGCCTTACGTTCATTTGCAGACGTTTGAGCCTTAAAAAGAAAGCGCATAAGTCATCAGACTTATGCGCTTTTTTATTGCTCCACTTCCGAGTGGGTGACCACTATGTTGTAGGGGGAGCGGAGTTTTATACCAAGCACTGACTTACTGTGATTGATATTAAATCTTGGCTCCATAGTCATTACGCTTTGGACAAGTAGTCAGAATCTCTCTATGACCCGTATCTTTGAGCTCTTCCAAAATCACATCAAAGCCCCACAAGCGATAGAGATGTTTCATCACTTCGTCGTAGCCTTTATCAAGCGGGATACGGCCGTGAGGTACATACTGCAGTGTCATCGAGCGGTCACCGCGAACATCGACATTAAACACCTGAATATTCGGCTCAAGGTTGCTTAGATTGTACTGCGCCGCAAGCTTTTCACGAATTAAGCGATAGCCCGGATCGTCGTGAATAGCGCTTATCTCAATGGTGTTTTTGCGGTCGTCGTCGAGAACAGAGAACAACTTAAAGTCTCGAATGATTTTTGGTGAAAGGTATTGGCTGATAAAGCTTTCATCTTTGAAATTGTGCATGGCAAAGTGCACCGCCTCTAACCAATCACTTCCGGCTAATTCAGGGAACCATTCTTTGTCTTCATCGGTTGGTTCTTCACAGATACGTCGAATGTCTCTAAACATCGCAAAGCCAAGCGCATAAGGGTTTATTCCGCTGAAATAAGGGCTATTGTAGGCGGGTTGAGCAACCACACTGGTGTGGCTGTGTAGGAATTCTAAGATGAACTTATCACTCACCAAGCCTTCGTCGTAAAGGTGGTTAAGAATGGTGTAATGCCAGAAGGTTGCCCAGCCCTCATTCATTACTTGAGTTTGTTTCTGAGGATAGAAGTATTGGCTTACCTTGCGAACAATACGAACACACTCACGTTGCCAAGGTTCAAGCAGTGGGGCGTTCTTCTCAATAAAGTACAGAATGTTTTCTTGAGGCTCACTAGGGAAACGTATCTTGGTCTCTTCTTCCTTACTTTTGTTCTGAGGAACCGTTCTCCAAAGTTCGTTCACTTGAGATTGCAGATACGCTTCACGTTCTTCTTGTCTTGCGGTTTCTTCCGCAATGGAAATCTTTTCTGGGCGTTTGTATCTGTCTACGCCGTAGTTCATGAGAGCATGACAAGAATCGAGAAGTTTCTCGACTTCAGCTACACCGTATTTTTCTTCGCAATCAGTAATGTATTTTTTCGCGAACAATAGATAGTCGATAATTGAGCTTGCATCAGTCCAGGTTTGGAATAGGTAGTTGCCTTTAAAGAAAGAGTTGTGGCCATAACAAGCGTGAGCCATTACCAGCGCCTGCATTGTGACCGTGTTCTCTTCCATTAAGTAAGCGATACACGGATCTGAGTTGATCACGATTTCGTACGCTAAGCCCATTTGGCCGTGTTTGTAGTTTTGCTCTGTCTGGATGAACTTCTTACCAAAAGACCAGTGGTTGTAATTGATGGGCATACCAATGCTGGAGTAAGCATCCATCATCTGCTCAGAGGTAATCACTTCAATCTGGTTCGGGTAAGTGTCTAAACGGTAATGCTGCGCCACACGCTTAATTTCTACGTGATATTGTTCCAAGAGGTTGAACGTCCAATCTGGACCATCAGGCAGCATCTTGTCGTTTCTCTTCTGTGTCGCTTTGTCTTTTTCTGCAACGTTTGATTTCGCTGTCATGGCAAGCCCCCTTACGTTGTCTCTTTCTGGAACAGTTCTCTAAACACAGGAAAAATATCATCCACCGTTTTAATGTTCTTCATGGCGAAGTTATCGAAGCTTGCTTCTAGCTTCTCGTACTCGTGCCAAAGCGTTTGGTGTGAACGGCGCGTAATCTCGATGTACGAGTAATATTGGCAAGTCGGCAATAGCGTATTGACCAGCAGTTCTTTACAGCGAGGCGAGTCATCCGCCCAGTTATCTCCATCAGAAGCTTGTGCTGCGTAGATATTCCACTCATTAGCAGGATAACGATCTGCGACAATTTCTTTCATTAGTTTCAGTGCACTAGAAACGATCGTGCCGCCAGTTTCTTGTGAATAGAAGAACTCATGTTCGTCAACTTCTTTAGCCTGAGTATGGTGACGAATAAACACAACATCGACGTTTTCATATGTGCGATTGAGGAATAAGTAAAGCAGTACGTAGAAGCGTTTTGCGATGTCCTTGGTGGCTTGATCCATTGAGCCAGATACATCCATTAGACAGAACATAACGGCTTGGCTAGATGGAATAGGGCGCTTCTCGTAGTTTTTAAAACGCAGGTCGAAGGTGTCAATGAACGGCACGCTTTCAATTTTTTTACGTAACTCAGCAATCTCTTCTTTCAAGCGACTCTCTTCGAAAGGTTGTGCTGGTTCTGTCATTTTTACTTGGTCAAGTTGCTCCATCAGTAGGTTGAGCTCGCGCTTTTTACCTGCTGTCATCGCGGTTCTACGAGCCAGAGATTGTTGCAGTGAACGAACGATAGCGATGTTAGACGGAATCCCCGCGCTTTGGTAACCAGAACGGTGTGTTTTCCATTCAGTGATTTTGTTGACCTGATTTTTCTCTAGATTAGGCAGAGCTAAATCTTCAAAGAGAATATCAAGATATTCATC
Source organism: Vibrio sp. FF266 (assembly GCF_041439695.1). Taxonomy (NCBI): domain Bacteria; kingdom Pseudomonadati; phylum Pseudomonadota; class Gammaproteobacteria; order Vibrionales; family Vibrionaceae; genus Vibrio; species Vibrio sp. FF266. The sequence continues at coordinate 3,635 of NZ_JBGOOO010000057.1, read as the reverse complement.
TTTTGAAATTTGGAAGGTAAATTCATCTTGGCCTTCGCCATCAGGGCTTGCGTCACCCTGGCCTGAGCCACCGCCTTGACCACCACCTTTAGGACGTTCAATTTTATCGCCCGTGATGAACTGGTCATTACCTGGGTGAACGCGTTCTCTTACGCCGCCTTGACCTTGGTGAAAGCTTGGCTCTTTGATGTCTTTATGAGGAATAGTGACGTCTTCACCGGTTTCAGTATTGGTGATTGAGCGTCGGTTGACTGCATCGGCCACAGATTCTTTGATTTGCTCTTTATGGCGTCGTAAGAAACGCTGTCTGTTCACAGCACTCTTATTCTTGCCATTGAGCCTCCGATCGATAAATTGTGCCATAAGAACTCCCTCTCAGCTGATGTTGCGATCCTACTTTTTATTCGGGTATAAGAGTTATTAGTTTACTAAAGCTATTCGTTCGTTAGGGTATAAAGTTATTGGTTTGTACGAGCTGCCCAATTGAGCAGCTCAATACAGTTTGGTTATGAGGATTTACGAACTCTTAGGTACCACTCAGATAGCAGTCTCACTTGTTTCTCGGTGTAGCCTTTTTCCATCATACGAGCAACGAAGTCGTCGTGTTTTTTCTGATCATCCGTTGAGGTCTTAGCATTGAACGAAATAACAGGAAGTAGCTCTTCTGTGTTAGAGAACATTTTCTTCTCAATTACAGTGCGCAGTTTCTCGTAGCTCGTCCAAACTGGGTTTTGACCGTTATTGTTGGCTTTGGCACGAAGCACGAAGTTCACAATCTCATTTCGGAAGTCTTTAGGGTTACTGATCCCAGCTGTTTTCTCGATTTTTTCTAGTTCACCATTCAGAGAAGCACGGTCAAATAGCTGTCCTGTTTCTGGATCGCGGTACTCTTGGTCTTGAATCCAGAAGTCCGCGTAGGTGACATAGCGGTCGAAGATATTCTGTCCGTACTCAGAGTAAGACTCTAGGTAAGCGGTTTGAATTTCTTTACCAATGAATTCTACGTAACGCGGTACTAGGTATCCTTTCAAGAACTCAAGATACTTCTCAGCGGTTTCTTGAGGGAACTGTTCACGTTCGATTTGTTGTTCAATCACGTAGAACAAGTGAACCGGGTTTGCAGCCACTTCGGCTTGGTCGAAGTTAAATACACGAGACAGGATCTTAAAGGCGAAACGCGTTGATAGCCCAGACATGCCTTCGTCAACACCTGCGTAGTCTCGGTACTCTTGGTAACTCTTCGCTTTTGGATCGGTGTCTTTTAGAGTCTCACCATCGTAAACCCGCATTTTTGAGAATAGAGAAGAGTTTTCAGGCTCTTTCAATCTCGATAGGATGCTGAATTGCGATAGCAGATCGAGTGTGCTTGGCGAACAAGGGGCTTTGGATAGCTCACTGTGCTCAAGCAGTTTTTGATAGATCTTAACTTCTTCAGAGACGCGCAGACAGTAAGGGACTTTTACAATGTACACACGGTCGAGAAAGGCTTCGTTGTTTTTGTTGTTACGGAAGGTCTGCCACTCGGATTCGTTTGAGTGAGCTAGAATCATACCGTCAAATGGCAGTGCAGAGAGCCCTTCGGTACCGTTGAAGTTACCTTCTTGCGTTGCCGTTAGAAGTGGGTGCAAGACTTTGATTGGCGCCTTGAACATCTCTACGAACTCCATAACACCTTGGTTTGCTTTACACAGCGCACCAGAGTAACTATAGGCATCGGGATCATCTTGAGAGAAGTGCTCAAGCTTACGAATATCGACTTTACCAACCAGAGACGAGATATCTTGGTTGTTCTCATCACCAGGCTCTGTCTTCGCAATTGCAACTTGGTCGAGAATAGAAGGGCGCAGTTTGATGACTTTGAATTTGGAGATGTCACCACCGAAGTCATGGAGGCGTTTCGCTGCCCAAGGTGACATGATAGAGCGTATGTAACGTTTCTCTATTCCGTACTCTTGTTTCAAAAGATCGCCATCTTCGTTTACGTCAAATAGACAGAAGGGGTGATCATTCACTGGGCTTCGCTCACCATCGGCAGACAGCACATAGATTGGTAGCTTTTGCATCAGTGCCTTGAGTTTTTCAGCAAGGGATGATTTACCACCGCCCACAGGGCCAAGTAGATAAAGGATTTGCTTACGTTCTTCTAAACCTTGCGCTGCATGTTTTAGATAAGAAACAATCTGTTCAATCGCGTCTTCCATGCCGTAGAAATCTTTAAATTCACTGTAGCGTGAGATGACACGGTTCGAGAAAATACGACTTAGTTGAGGGTCTTGAGCAGTGTCAATGACCTCCGGTTCGCCAATGGCGAGTAATAAGCGCTCGGCAGCATTCGCGTAAGCACTTTTATCGTCTTTACACAGCCCTAAGAACTCTTGCAATGTCAGCTCTTCTTCCTTGGCTGCTTCATAACGTGATTGATAGTGGTCAAAAATACTCATAGTCACATTCCCCTTGTTAACCAGTCAAAACTGACGAGCGATTGAAAAATAGGCTCTCCCTACATTTTAAGGTTAGACCCGCTTCGACAATTTTGCTTAACAATTATGTATTTATTTACAATTTTGCGTGTGAAAAACGTAGCGAGCGCAATAGGCAACTTGAGGCGTGTGGAATCGAATTATTTTACATTCGAGCGGATCTAACCGTTTGTTTTGTGATTTTAGGTCGCTTAACAATACTCACACTGGATTTATGTGTATTAGATGTATCACTGAGCTCTATTGATTTTCTGGAATGAAGTACCATATAATGCGCAACGTTATCCAAAGTTGCTCAATAAATAGGTAAATATAGTGAAGAATAATGGGTTAAAAATAGTGGCTATCAGTGTGGCGTTACTGGCTTCGACAGCAACGCATGCAAAAATATCGCAGTGGTCACTGGGCGTTGCCGCCTCTTATTCTCCTGCTGTCTATAAAGAGACGCCGTCAAATCGTACGGTGATTCCCATGATTGGTTATGAAGGTGAGCATTTTTTCATGCGTGGATTCAGTGCGGGTTATCGCTTGCTACCTGCAGGTTCACCACAGAATATTGTGTTTAGAGCGGTTTATGATCCAAGAACATTAAAGCCAAGTGACTCTGATAATGCTGATATCCAGAAGTTAGATGAGCGTAAAGCGTCGGTGTTGGGAGGTGTAAGCTATCAAGTGATTACATTGGTCGGTATGTTTGAAGCGACAGCGGGCTCAGACTTAGGGTTTAGGCACAATGGCATCTATGCAGAAGCGGCATGGCGCCTATCAATTCGTCGTAATGGCTGGGCGATTACACCATCTATTGGTTACTCGTATAACAGTAAGCGTTTGAATAATCACCTGTACGGAGTGAGTTCATCGGAAGCGGCGAGAACCAATTTAGATGAATTTGACGCTGACTGGGATGGCCAATACTTTATTGGCTTAGGTGGTTATCTGCATGTGACGCCAAATGTTCGAGTAACCGGCGGTGTGCGATATACCAACCTTGAAGGTAATATTGAAAATAGCCCAATACTTGAAAGTGGCATTAACATGGCCGCTAACGTCGGTGTCGCTTATGTATTCTAGGTGCTTTGGCTTATCGCTTCATATATGAATGTCTCGTCCTAAAATACGTTGACAGTTTTTCTACTAAGCCAACAGCGTCAGCTG
>NZ_JBGOOO010000056.1:0-17033 GCF_041439695.1 Vibrio sp. FF266 | reverse complement strand
TCATCAATCCAAAAGGTCAGAGAGCCACGGTTAATGAGTGATTGGTTGTATTGCTGCCAGTTGGTTGTTTTGTAACGAGGTTTAGGCATAGAGCTACGAGTGAGAGTGGAGGTAGCTGATCAGATCGTAGGTTCTTGATTTAGTTCTATTGAATTACGCAACAAAGCCTATCGGCATAGCCTGCAGGCTTTTGAATGGCGAGGAAGTAGATATAGCCAGAGAGTTTTTCGTTACAGCTGGTACGCACAGATTTGAGTCGGTTGAAACTGTTATAGCTATAAAGCGTATAACAAAGCTCTACATTTAAAGTCTCATATGCACCGCAAGCATGGTGTCACGCTGAATCCTAAAAAGGACATCAAGCCACTACTTGCAGTTGCCAAGAAATCGCGTAAATACCAATGGTTGAAGTAATATGATTCAATCGCCTTCCAGCAATCTGTGCTTAATCTTCACCAAGGCTTTAATAACTTCTTTAATCCGAAGTAGAAAGCGAAGTAGAAACGCGACAGAGGCTCCTTCGGGGCGAGTCCAATACACGGCAGAGGGACGAGCCTAATACTTAGTGGGAGAATCTGCTAGTTCTATGCCAGAGGAAGACATAAGTCGTAATCGAGTGAGTGTTACCACCCAACCCTCAGATTTCTTCTTTTCGAATCAGGGCAGGTAAAGCTCTCTCTAAACTTGGGGCCAGTTCAATTAGCCCGCTTGGGGTTTTTCGACCTAGAATTAGGTTTAATTATGCCGAAAGGTTATGCAAAAAGGAGCGTATGATTTGCCTTTTGCCGTTGTAGAAGACTAAGAGCTATAAGGTTTATCACGTCTGACGTAGGCTAAGGTCGCCCTTTCACGAATTAAGGAGGGCGTTAAAGGGAGAGGTTCTAGGCGGGATCGGCGAAGTTAAGGTGAACACCGTAACAATCTGAGCATGTGTGAATGCCAAATCAAGTGATGTGTTCTGCTGGGGTTCTGAGCAAAATAGGAAAAAGAAAAAAACGACATATGAGATCGTTGATGGTTACTGTCATGGAAGCTGGCCGGGAGCAAATAATGAGAAAATAAAACACTGCTCTCAACGGATCTTGTGGGACTTCCCTTTCGATATCAACCTCTAATCCATCAAGTAACGAGCTTAAAACCTAAAGAACATGAGTACTGCTGAGGACATTTTTCTGTTGAGATGTAACCAGTTCCGCTATTGGCATGCAAGATTCCCAAATCGTCTACTAATTAGATGGAGGATGAATTTTTCGGGGAAATGTGTTCAATACCCCAATCAGCTGTAAATCGTAGAACGATTAACAAGGATGCCGTGTTCGGCCAACGTATAACTTAGATTGGCAGAGCTCAAAGTCGTAGAGGCATACCAGCGAACACACCAAAGAAGGAGGTTAGGGCGAAGTTTTGCCATTTGAACTCAAAGTTGGCCAGAGGGCGGGATTCGTTAAAACTCTCTTCTGTATATACATTATTACTGCGCTTTTCTAAATTTTTCATTATAAATTATAAATTAATTATTATAAAAATAAAGATTAAATATATATTTTATCATTGTGATAAAATATGGGATATAATATATGAAATTTCTAAAAACAAATTCATTTAAAAAACTATGTTTACTCGCTTTTTTATTTAATATTAATAGCGCTTTTTGCTCTTCCACTGGACCTAGAGAGGAACCTTTTTCGAGGCTTTATCTTGAAGGCACCTATGTGAATTTATCGCCAAATTCTAAAATATACGCCAATAATAGAATGCAGGCCGAAATTGAAATTTATTATCAGTTGAAATCTAATTACACGTTTGACAATGTAAGTCTCAAAAAACTCTATACGGCGGAAACGATTGACTCGCTCTCCGTCTCAGATTCTCACAGCGGGTATGTATTAGATATCAGGCTTGAGGATGGAAGTAACCGAAACAGACGAAGAGAAGGCTATAGGAGTGTTTCTAAGTTTGTTTCAGGTAACCGTGCAGATGTTTATCATCTGTGTGTCCAAGCGACGGCCACCAATAATATCACTGGTGAATCTCTTACCCAAAATACTTGTAATGGAACCACAAACAAATCTTCTGCCATCGTCGAATTGTTGACCCCAAGAACCTTTACCAGTTCAGATTTTACCTACGAAACAAGCAATAGCGGATGGAGTGATGGGGCCATTCTTCATCTCAAGAAGTATAAGCCTAACAATTTTACGCTCCAGAAAGTTTGGCAAGAAGGGGGGCTGAGATTTAATAATGACCACCATAGGTTGCTGGGGACTTATAGCAACAGCCAGTCCTCTTCCGCCTTATACTGGATATATGATACAGATGCTGGCCATATCAACATACCATTTTCAACTACCTATGACACTGGCTGGAAAGACCGGGTTGTCTATGGCGATCTCAATACAGATGAGGCCATTATATTCGTCAGCTCATTTGGGCGCGGTATTTACAGCAGCAACTCTGCTAACATCTCTAAAGCATTTCCTCCCTATGACTGGAACCAAAGTATTAGTCCTGATGGAAAAATAGTGTATTTCGAAGATAAATTTGGCAATAGAGGATACTTTAGTTTTTCAAGAACTAGCTACAATGATTATTTCGAGGAAGGGTACTATTTAAGAAGAATACATAGTGAACATAATTAATAGGTGATTAATAAAATGTCTTTTTTATCGAATGCACATAACTTCTCAATTATTAATAATTCAGGTGTCGATCCTAGGACTGGGGCTTATATATGTTCAATAAGGCTCGCTGATTTTATATCACATAAAACCGTAGGTTCTCCCATTTCCTTGGTATTAAACTATCGTGCCGAAAGTGTTCGAGATGAAGGGTTTGGGAGAGGCTGGCTTCTTTCTTTCAGTCGTTTTGAAAAAGAAGATAGTATTATTTACCTGAGCTCAGGACAAAATTATAAAGCGATTTATAATCATCAGACTAATGAATATAAACTCCCATACAGAAAAATTAAAGATATTAAGTTACTCTATTCTCTCAGTAATAATGAAATTAATGTTATCTATAAAAGTGGGATTGTAGAATCGATAGACTATGAAACGGGAGCCTTGAAAAAGATCACCTCCATCCAAGGCTTGGAAACAACATTCCACTATAGAGAGAGTGACCAAACTAGCAAATTGTGGAAAATAACGGATGGCTCAGGAAGAGAATTACGGATAGATTATTGGTCTGAAGACTTAAAAACAACGGTCACACAGGTTGTAGGTGGAGAAACCTATCAAACACTGGTTGTTGATAAAGAAAGCAATGGTATTTATAAAAGATTAACAACGCTTCATTTACCTGATGACGAGTCGAATATCACTTTTGAGTACGAATACCTGAGTAATATTAACTATGATCTCCTGACAGTCTTTTCTCATCCCAGTGGCCTGAAAGAAATCCTCACTTACCAAAATGAAGGGCACAGCTTTCCGAGCGGTGGGCCGGTCAGTAAAGTCCCTTATGTGACTATGCATCGATTTGTCGCTGGGAATAATCAACCTGACCGAGTAACAAACTATACTTATTCAGATAAAAACTATCTCGGTTTTGCTAGTGAAGCCGCGTTCGTCAATGGAGAAGATACTCTATTCAAATCTAGGAGTGACTATGAGTATAGTAGTGTCGAGAAAATAAATAGCACGCAATCCATAACACGGTCTTATAATAAATATCATTTACAAAAATCTATAGAATATCGCCACAATGAGGTTCTTTACAGAAAAGAAGAGTACGTTTATTACGCGGAGATAAATACCAGTATTGAGCATCAACCAGCCAATTACTCATTTCTGAAGGAAAAACATGAAACTCACTATGAAGATTCTGATTCTAGAACGTTTGTCCATAAGTATCAGTACGATGATTATGGGAATCAAACCTTAATTCGAGAGATAAATGGTGATCAAACGAAGCGAGTCTATTACACCTCTTCAGGAGAGGGTCAAGCATGCCCTCCAGAGCCTAATGGGTTTGTTGCCTTCCTGCAGGAAGAAACTTTCCAGCCAGCTTCCTCTATTACTAGTCATGAACAAGAGAGGAAAAGTGTCTTCACCTACCAATCCTTACCCCGCATCGGAGGAGGCAACTTTGTCGTCCTTAAACATGAAGAGAGCTCTCTGAGTCGTGTAGATTATGTTTACTTTAACAATGTTGAAGAGCTTACTCATGGTCAATTACAAAAAACCTCTACTTTTATCAATGATTTTGTTTCACGAAAGGACTTGTCGTACCGTTATACCGACCAAGATGTTGAAATTACAAGCGCACTAACAACACATGATAATTTAGTCGTTACCACCCAAGTCAAGCATGATTTAAAGAGTGGTGAAGCCGTTCAGTGGGTCGATAGTGAAGGAGTTATCTCAAGTTGTCGATACGATCTTCTTGGTAGGCGGACTCGAGAGATAAAGGCGGAAGGGACGGATTATGAAGCGGTAGTGAAGTATGTCTATCGTGTTGGTGATGGGCTCAATCAATTGAAGAGCATAGAGCCTACCGGTATCCAAAGCGTCGAAGACTACAACAATGCAGGCAAGGTCATTAAGACAAAACGAAGTGATCTTAATGGTCAACTCATCGTGTTGAGTGAACTCAGCTATAACAGCCTGGGTCAATTGATTGAGCAGCAAGAATTTGATAACTTTTCGACCAGTTCTTCAATGGTAACTAACTACGAATACGATGCCAGAGGCAACCTTAGTAAAATCACCCACCCAGAGGGAAGGATAGAAGTCATCAAGCAAAACCCCGTCAAGATGACTATAAACTATTCGATACAAGGTTTGCTTTCAGAAATTCGTTCTTTTGATTTAATGGGTAACTTATTAACAAAGGAGCTGCTCAACAGTCATGGGAAACGGTTAGCGTTTTTCCAGAATACTTATGATGCCTTAGGCAACTTGGTGTCGAGCACAGACCAGAAAAGTCATACTGTTGAATACACCTATGATACCGCAGACCGAGTTGTTTCAACACGTCAAATCTACGATGGTGAAACGCTTGAAATATCAAAAAAATACGTCCGTTACAGCCATGATCTTTTGCCTGTTGAAACCAGTGTTAATAATAAAACCATTGGGATTAGGGTGTATGACGGGCTATCTCGCATGGTATCTGAAGTGTCGAGTTCTGGAACTGAAAAACAGTCTTTTAGCGGGGCTTCTCCAATTCCCACGAGGGTTGTTATGGCGGATGGTAATGAACTCGAGATAACGTACAATAAGTATTTGAAGAAAGCCACGGCCTATAATGTTTCAGGCAACGAAGCGTTGAATGTCACCTATCACTACGACGCAAAATCTGGTCATCTAGTACGTGCAGAGAATAAAAATCTCATCAGTGCTTATGTGTACTTTAAAGATGGGATGACGAGAGAGGAGATGGCGTTTTTCCCCAATACGTCTGTTAGACTTTTTAGCTTTGAACAATATCACCTTTCAGGCAGGCTGGATTTTAAGCACGATTATTTTGGTAACGTCGTTAGATACAGCTATGACCGCTACGGAAGAATGTTTTATATCGAATATATTAAGCAAGATTCGAATAATGAGAGTGTCCATACATTCAGCACTTTAAATTATGATCACTATAGTCGCTTGGTCGGATGTGATACTTATAGGGGAAATGATCACCTTCAAATTAAACTAGAATTAAACGATGTCGGACTAGAAACGAAAAGAAGTGTTCATCTAAACTCTCAATTACAGTTTTCTTTGCAACAAGTTTATAACGATGAACTTCAAATCAGCCTAAAGACACTCGAAAGAGACAACAAAACAACGGTTGAAAAAATGTCATACGATGATTTCCATCGACTAGTTGATTATCAGTGTGATGGCTTTGAACACCCCAAAGATACATTTGGCAACAAAATCATTCGACAGCAATATAGTTATGACTTGTACGGCAATATAACCAAACTTATCACGTTTTTTTCAGACGGTACCGACAATATTTGTACATATACTTATGATACTGATGACGTGGTGCGTCTTACGTCAATCTCTAATACCCACATTAGCTACTCTGAATCGGCTAACTTAACTTATGACACATCAGGAAACATAACTAAAGATGAGCGGGGGGCGCTTTATCATTATGACGCTCTTGGTCAATTGAATTCAACTTCTCTGCCTATTAACAACAAGTCTTATCAATTCGAATACGACGCTCAAGGGCGTGTAGTGGCGCAAATTGGGCAAGACGAACCCAAGATGGAGCTTTATTATCAAGGTGACCAGATAGTCAACGAATTATACGATGGATGGCACACTTGTTACCATAACGTGGGTGGTTTATGGACGGACCGTACTATTTCTTCGTACCTCAAGTTTAATATCAGCCCTTCAAATTATGATACCTCGGTGCATCTTGCTGAACATCAATACTTACTAGGAAACGCCCAACATAGTGCTATCGCTACTCTAACCTCACACCATGGCGATGATACTATTTCGACAGAATACAAAATGTACACCCCCTATGGACAAGGTTGAGGTGAAGGCGTGATTTATAGAGGAAATGTTTATCATGAATAAGAATTATGGTTCATCCGGTGTTAATCAAAGATATATAGATCTATCAAAAAGAACTTTTATCAAGTATTCCACCTCATTGGCTGCTTTATCCCCGTTTATTTACTTTACTCCAAGATTTCTCTTAGCTGGCGAAGCCTTTAAATCAAAATTTGAATCTTCAGGGTTAATTGTGCCTGTTAAATTTTCTCAGAGTCGGTTAGGTTTTAATGGCGAACGTGAGATTAGCGACATTGGTTCAGGGCTATATCATTTAGGCAATGGTTTTCGGATTTATAGTTCAGGTTTGACTCGCTTCCATTCTGCAGATGTGTTGAGTCCTTTTGGAGAGGGAGGGAGTAACTCCTATAGCTATTGTTTTGGCGATCCTGTGAATTTGCGTGATCCCAGCGGAAAGTTTGCGATATCCAGTTTAATTATAGGGGCGATTGTAGGGGCAATTCTAGGGGCGGGCATCTCCGCAACTGCAGAAGGAATTCGTGCGATAGTGACGGATACGCATTTTGAATGGGAACAAGTTGGGATTGGGGCCGCACTTGGCTTTATCTCAGGAGGATTTGGCGCGGCAGCAACGGGAGCAAAAACCAGTGTACAAGTGGGCCTCGCGATTGCTGATGCTTCTGTGTCAAGTGCAGTTAGCTTTGGTCTTGAATTGGCGACTGGCTCAAGTGCCAAAGATGCCGCTTTAAATGCGGGAATTGGGGCGGTAATAGGCCTTGTAACGTTTGGGGCAGGAAGAGGGATCGGGGTGGCTCGTAGCAGAAGAGCATTGATGGCTACACGACGCCAAGCGATGGAGATGGTTGATTTAAGACATTGGTCCCCTCTTGAAGATCTCACGACCATAACAAGGCAGCGCTCACCAGGTTATCAAAGAACAGCAGCTATCTACAGGAGCGCCGACGATTATGTCTACAGCCATGGGGGGATTGGGTTAACCATGACGCCAGATGGTTTTAAAACAGCTGGACGGCTTGCGGAGTATCTACCAGAGGGCGCGCGAAGCGTTCAGAGGTTTAATTTGCAAACCTGTTTCGGGGCGACCGGAGGAAGCATGTTTTCTCAAGGGCAGGCTTTAGCCAATCATCTAAATACTAGAGTGGTTGCTTGGCCAGGTAACTACGTCCGCAACCTACCCGCAACTTCAGGGAGAGTGTTCAGACCTCAAGCCCCTGCATTAGCCAGGGTGACCAATAGCTTCAATACCGCGGCTGGTAACCTGAATAAACTCGTCATTTATGGTAGGAATCCGTCTTGGTTATGATAGTTAGAATGACAGTAATTTTTAACTAATGTGCTTTTTTACAAAAAATCTAGAGGTAAGTTGGTGGGGATAGGGGTTGTTGCCAAATTTGGGTAAAAGTAAAAAACTTCTGTCTGGCCTTTTGCCGAGTCCCGTCCTATGGCTAACTTTTAGTTCAAATGGAAACATAATATTCTCCCAGTTTGGTTGTTTATTTCATTATTGTAGCGGATTACTACAGGTGGATGCCGGCATTGCAACTGAGCTTGAAGCAGCAGCGAGTGAGAGCGTCCGGTTATTGGTTCTTTATCATCGAGGGGGAGTTCACGCTCAAGCGATAATGTAACACTCTTCTTGTCTGGGCCTTCATTAGTATTAGAAGTGCTTATCTCACTGGCATATGACACTTTTAACATTGAAGGTTGCAACCCGATCGCTGTCGCATTCGCAATGAGCAACCCAGGCTCGGTATCACCTTGTTGAACAAAACCAGCAGAACGGGCTGGTAGGAGTAACTCTAACTCGAGGGGCGAGTCGTTGGGGATGATGCTTAAAATCGGTGTGCTTGGCTGCCCACTTTGGCTTGATAGGCAAGATAAAATGGCGACCACTTAAGTTAGGTGTGTTAGTAGAGGGGATGACGAGCGGAGATTGCATTGTGTTTGCTGAAGTCAGTCGAATTGCACGTTCAACGTTACAAGTACTAGAGGTACTCGAAGTGTGCATGAAAAAGAAAATTAATGTCTATATTGCAAAGGAAAACTTACAGTTATATGGCTCGAGGCAATCTCATATCACCGCTAAGGTGCTAGGAATTGCGGCAGAAATCGAGCGTGAGTTGATCTCGCTGAGAACGAAGGAAGCGCTCGCCGCCAGAAAGAAAAACGGAATGATTCTCGGAAGACTGAAGGGCCAAGCCGAGAGGGTGAAGCGCCGAGTACGCTGCGTGACTATATGAAGCTAAGGGTTAAGAGAGTTGTGAAAAGTGCTTGGCGGGAGACATGTGCTTACCAAAAACGGCTGCAATAATGAGGAGCTCTTGTTTTCGAATGTAGTAAATCACATGGTGCTTCAAAGGAAAGCGGAAGTAGTCTTGGCCCAACTCTGAAACTTCTATGCCGATCAACTTATTGCTAGTCAGTAATTCCATTGATTACTTTAGTTCTGAAAAGTAAGTGGTCCATTGTGTTTGCCCCCATCGCTCTAATGTATAGCGACGAATATCAATGAGATCAGACTGCGCTGCATAAGAAAGCTTATATTGCGTCATTAATCAAATTTACCTTGGTCAAGTGCATTCATGAAATCGTCACCGTCGACTAGGTTATCTGATAGAACATCGGCCTCTGCTTGTTCGAAGCGCGATTTCACCACCATCAATTTCAGGGCTTCAAGTTGCTCATATTCTTCACAAGACATCATCACCGCAACCGGTGAACCGTTCTTATTGATTTGTACGGGTTCACGTTGAGCCTTCATTAGTAAATCGCCAAATTTAGTTTTAGCTGTATTAGCAGTAAGTGATTGCATAATATTCTCCTTTTCGTTCATTATAAACGAATCGAACGCTTTAACTGATTTGTATGATTTTAGTTATACGGTTAATCCAATGGCGTGTCCATAAAGGTGTAATTTAGTGGATACGACTTGTTACCCCTCTCAGAACTGTCCAGTTAGTCTTTTAAATGTATATGTACACTTAATTAAAACTATCTTAATGTTCACTTTAGGGTTCATTTCATGAAAATTGGCTATGTCCGTGTCAGTATTCAAGACCAAACGCTCGACGTTCAACTTGAACAGGTTAAAGCTATAGGTTATGAAAAATTCACCAAGAGCAAGCGAGGGGGGGGAATCCCCAGAGAGAGAACTGCTTAACCTGTTGCTGGACTTTGCGAGGGAAGGGGATGTTATTCACGTTACTAAAGTCGACCGTATTTTGATCGTAATACCATTGATGCTTTGCAAATTGCTGAGCAGCTAGCGAGAAAGAAAGCCGGTTTGGTCTTTCATTACTTGGGCGATTTGGATATTAACAGTGATGTGGGCAGAGCGCGCGCTCAGAAGGGAGGCACCTCTAAGACGCTCACCAACTCATTCAAGAGATTGCAAACCAAGGCATGAATAAACTGAGCTCAGTAAAGAGTTAGGGTGTAGTCGGACGACTGTTTATAAGGTCTCGGGATAAAAGTGTAGGTGAATTTGTAAAAAATCGTATTTTGCAGGGCAGCAGGAAGATATATGTTAACTTCAAATTAAACCTTTACAAAAACGAGATAATGGATAATAATGTCATCGCTCTGTTGTTCAGAGTTATTAAATGAAACATCAAGTTGTAAAAGTAAAACCCTCAGAATTCCTCGTTATTGTTGTTTTCCTCAGTGTTTCCCTTAGCTTCATAGATACATTAAATAATTCCAGCTCTCAGCGCATCGCATTTTGCGATTAATTTTTATCTTATATAAGGGACACAATATGTCTAACAAAACAAATGGCGTAGTAAAATGGTTTAACGAAGAGAAAGGTTTTGGTTTTCTAACTCAAGACAACGGCGGTGCTGACGTATTCGTTCACTTCCGTGCTATCGCATCTGAAGGTTTCAAGACTCTTAAAGAAGGCCAACAAGTGTCTTTCGAAGTAGAGCAAGGCCAAAAAGGTCTTCAAGCTGCAAACGTTGTAGCTGCATAAGATTTTAAGTAGGCGCGAGCGGAGATACCGCTTGCGTCACTTCCCCCCATCTTAGAGTACTTATTTATAACTCCCCACGAAAATATCCAATATTCTCCCAATACTTTTTGTATTTGTCGTTACGTTTCTTATTTACTTCGTTTTTATAAATAAAATTATTAATATATCTCAATAGTAGTATCTCTAAAAGACTGCTAGCTTCGTTATATCTAACGAAAATAAATAAGGATCAACCATGTCTCGAACAACAGGCCGTAAACTTTTTTGGTTTCAACAACAAAAGAAAAAAACGATAAATAATAAATAGGAATAGTATGAAGATCACATTTAATTTATTTAAAGATAATCTCTCTTGGGGTGGGATTATTCACCAACTTAATGGTGATGTTTTAAGGCGCCACGTGTTAGTGAGCGGAAACGTGGATGATATGAATATTAAATTTTCATACTGCGAAACGACTTTAACAGGCAGCATTACTGATCAACATGATTGTGTACTTGGTGATTTTAGTATTTTGGCTTAAATCTAAAGCACAGGCTTGTAATTAAGCTTACTAATAATTGATTACACAGTTGTCCGACTGAACCCTAACTCTTTGTTGATTGTGTGCTTGATATCTTGCTCCGTAGGCTATTGACTACTTTGGTAAAGCGGCTTGTTAGGAAATCGGTCGACATGCATTCCTCGGCTCGTAATCGCCCCCTGATTTCATTGTAATACAGCAAGATGCGCTTCTTCATATTTCAGCGGAGGCGGAAATTGTGGTGTAAATGACTCTATATGCACCTCTGTTTATAAACCCTAGCCCTTAAAGTGCTTTATCAAATACTTCGGGCGTAATGTTAATATACCAATCTAAATTTACTTTCTTGCGCCTGATTAGCCCTCGCTCCTCAATAATTTCACAAGATACGCGGAAGTTGTTTGGAGGGACCTCTCTCCTAAGAAGTTGGTTAATAGCATGGTTGACCACCGTAGACTTACCTTCTTTGACTCCCTTCACGAATCCCTTTGCCAAACAACTTAATATCTCTTTTTGGATTTGGCTGAGTCTTTGATTTCTCATTTCATATTTTTATTATTCCTTGTAGCAATGATTAAACTTTAAATTTGAGAAGGAGGGTATGTTGTTTGGGTATACCTTATTGTCACTAGTTGAAAATTGCACCTAACCATTAAATGTCATAATATAAATGACATACCTATTTAGATCATAACCTAAAAGTCACTTAATCAAAATTATGTACATATTTGGATACTTAAGAGCATCAACTATCGAACAAGATGCAGAAAGAGCAAAAAAGACCTTATCAGAATTTGTTGAACAAAAAGGACTTCGTATTGCTGCTTGGTATGTTGAGCAAGAATCTGGCGCTTCGTTGCAAAGACCTAAATTACTGCAATTATTAAGTGATGCTAAAAAAGGGGATTTGATCATGATTGAGCAGATTGATCGACTCTCTCGTCTAAATGAATCTAGTTGGTCTAAATTGAAAGAAATGCTGTACGAGAAGGAATTGAAAGTCATTAGCTTGGATTTACCAACTAGTCACATCGCCATGGCTCCTGAAATATCCGATGAGTTCACGAATTCGATGATTAAAGCGATCAATAACATGATGATGGATATGCTCGCGGCGATTTCTCGTAAAGATTACGAAGATCGACGTCGACGCCAAAAGGAAGGCATAGATAAAGCTAAGACAATGGGCAAGTATCGAGGAAGAAGGCCCGATTTAGAGTTGCACGAACAAATCTACAAACTTCGAGTTCTTAAGGAGATGAGCATCAATGAAACAGCTAAGTTTGTGGGAGTGTCACCACGAACGGTCGTTCGTGTCGTCAAAAGAATGAGAGTTGAGCGTAACGAGAGCTAGGCATGTCTCACATCAAGTTGGGCCGGAATCGAGCAATTTTATAGCAGAAAGCGAAGTGATAGCGCTATTCGTGAGGGTTGTCTTCGTAAAGCAGGAGCCTCGCCCTTAAACTAGCAAGGCTTTATACTTTCTCGGCTAATGAGAAAGTTGTGCTAGTTCGTCTTTATTCAATCCTGTGACATCCATAATGGCTTCCTGATCTAGACCATTAAGCATCATCTTGCGCGCCATCTCCTTGAGGGCTTCTTGGCGTCCTTCTTGGCGTCCTTCTTGGCGTCCTTCTTGACGTCCTTCTTGACGTCCTTCTTGGCGGCCACGTTGCTCGCCTTGTTGGCGCAATTGTTCTGCAATAGTCATAAGTGTGTCCTCGTGTTTCGGTACTGATGAGGCTAGTGACGTAATTAACGCCTCTAGGTTGTTCGTTTCACCCACTTGGAGTAAGTAGCTCATCAATGACTGTACTTGCTTATCTGTAGTGTAATCGGTTAAGAGCAATGTGACCAGAGGCTCAAAGAAATCCATGATATCCCGATGCCTTGCGTGCTTTTGGACAAGCTCAAGCAATGCGATGCGGCGATGCTGCATTATCTCATCATCGGAGATGACCGTGACATCGACTAATGGAAAATCTTGAGTATAGAGCGCTTTAGCTATAAGAGGGTTAACGAACCCTTTTAACCAATTCATCTCATACGGGTAGGGCGAGACCTTACCATGGTAAAACTGCAACGGGATCACCAGAGGTAAGCGCTCATGGCCAGCTTCAATATGTTGCTGCATGGCGGCGATAGCGTAACGCATTAGTCTGAATGCCATGTGTTTATCTGGTCGACTCTGGTGCTCGATTAACGCGTAGACGTAACCTTCCCCCTGAGACGTTGTAAGAGAATAAAGGACATCCGAATAGTAAGGCCGTAAACTTTCTTCAATAAAGCTGCCTGATTCGAGTTTTAGGGTCGTCAAATCACAGATTTCACGCAGCTCAGCAGGCAGGTGAATATCCAATAAGTCCTTAGCGGTTTCTGGATGAGTGAGAAACTGCTTAAAGAGGGCATCATGTGGGGTTGGCGTGGTCTTTTTCATTTTATTATCCTAACACCAAATGAGTTAAATCAGTATCACGATAGGGATTCTGCGCTAGCTTAATTTCTGCTCACGCATCAATTTAGATTATTTAATGTGATTCCCAAGGGAGGTTGACGGGGGAGTGTAAAATGAGAGCAGAGTGCAACAATAGTTAGCCACGCCTAACATTAAGTAGGCTTTCTAACAAAACTCTATTAATCGATTAGGTTTGTAGTAGAAAGCCCCTCTCAATTAGGCCTTTTTCTACAGCGAGATTTATATGCTATAAACGCTGTAACAACAATGGTTAATTGACTAACATGTATCGCTCGGGGATGTTTTAAAATCATCAAATTTTAAGATTAGGTTTTTTGGTGAAGTTTGTGTTTTGGGGAGTCACACTTGGAGTTCTGTAAATAAGTGTACGTTATGAAGCCAAAGTCAAAATACCAAGGGTAGCGAGTAAACAAGAGACTATTTTCGTTTTAAGGTTCGTGCGCTCTTTTAAAAAGAAGTAACCAAAAAGAATATCGAGGATGAAGGCTCCTTGGAATAAAACCATGACTAAACTAAAAGCGCTAGTGTTAAGCACTTTTAAGAGAAAATAGTAGCTTGCTGTTCCGCAAGTGGCTGTTATTACGGCGTTAAATAGAACTTTTTTGATTAACCTATAATGAACTTTAAATAGTAGAGGCGTCAAAAAAGCGGTTCCAGAAAAACCGATAAAAAGGATAACGCTAGTAGGTAAGTACAACGTAAGTACTTTATCAAAACCAATGGCTAGAGTGAGAAAGATTGGCGCGAGCCACGCGTGTAGATTGTTTGAAAAAAGAAGATTCATGTTGTTACTTGTGCTGATGAGCAGTGAAGCGACAAGTATCAGTATAACGCCAGTCATTTGAAGGAAAGTCAGTGTCTCATTTAAAAAGCTAACCCCGAACAGAGCACTCCAAATGATCTTTGTTTTAGAGATTATCGAGACAACGCCTAATTCAATTGAAGCACGAGCCCTAAAGGTTGAGTACGCAAACCCAAGCCATGAGAAAACACTGAATATACTTAAAAGCAACAGCTCCCAAAGTTCACTTGTATTGTCGAATTTTGTAGGGATTTGTTCGATTTCGAAGATAACAAACAGAGCAGCGAGTAAACTGCATGTGATTTGATAGGCTAGTAAATATTCATTACATAAAGGATTTTTCTTAAGAAAGACTCGTGAAATCCATTTGTCTAATGAACTTAAAGTCATAGCTAGAGCTAATATAGTGTAGGAACTTATCATTGTTTCTCAATGTGAATCGAGGTCTTGCATTTTATGAGTTCAAATAGTTTTCGGTTATTGGGGCTACTCTCTTCTCCTTTAGTAATAGCAACGTGATTATAATCAGTTTCAATTTTAGCTATGACATTTGGAATGACGCTTTGAAGCATGAGTAATTCGAAAACCAATTTACTTAAAGGAGTTCCGGGGAAAAACTCTTTCTTTTGAAACTCACCCGGCCAATGCGCCCATCCCCAATCTTCTATGATGTATATCCCACCTGATTTTAGATAAGGGAATGATGTCAAAAAGGCGGCTTTTGTTGGTTCATATAAATGGCTGCAATCATCAATAATTAGGTCTACATTTTTTTTGGGGAAGTGTAATTCTAATATTTGAATGAGCTTGTCTGTATGATCTTGCTTTACTCCACAATAAGGCTCTATTACCGAGTGTGCTGAAGGCCCCTTTCGGTATTGACTTAAGGCTAGATGTTCTCGACGTTTGTCTATGCCTATGATGGATTCAGGGGTGTAAATCTTATCGAGTAAAACGAGACTCGCCCCGTGATATACCCCAAACTCAATAATGTTTTTTGGACTCCCCCAAGAAACCAAATGAAATTCAACTTCGTCATCAATGGAGAAGTGTTCTTCATTATGCCAGCGTATTTTATCTCAAGGGTCATTATAACTATTCATACTTAGTATAGGCCTGATAATTTCCATAGCCTGCAATGCTACTGTATGTAAAGATTTGATATTAATAAATTATTAATTAATTATTAATATAGTTGATATTTTTAGTTTATTCTCCTTAGATCGTTTTACTTTATTTAACGCTTCTTTCGAAAATTCAAAGATAGAGGGAACATAATGGATAAGTCCGAGCTAATATTAAAGACCACTAAGGAATTAAAAGACATAGCTGAATCAGGGGCTAATAAAATTGCATTGGCCATGCAAGAAGCAAAAAAAGCTAATTACATAATTTAATCATTAAGGTCGCCTATATCACCGTAGTGACCGATAAATAATTAGTGGTGGTAATTATTTCCTATTGTTAGTATCGGGTTTATTCTTTTTAAAACATTTAATGGCTTAACGCTCAATAGCGACCGAGGGATTCATGAAAAAGACTAAAAGAAATTTAACTCTCGCTTCTATTGTGATCGTAATTATAATTATGCACAGCCAAAGAAATACGAAACCAAATTTTACTTTCCCGGAGTGCGAAGAAGAAAGAAGCGTTAATTCCAATGTCACCTTTTATATTGATAATCAGATTGGTAACAAGGAAGAGTTAAAAGGCAGATTGCAAGAAGCGGTAAAGATGTCTAATACGATACTGTCTAACTCATGCATCCCTATAACTCGTGTGTTCAAGGATAGCCATTCTGTATCAATATCTCATGACAGTATGTCTATCTCCTCTGTGCATTCAGACCTAAAACAAGCAATCAGTTCTTCGAAGGTAAACTCGTTTTTAGACGCTCCAAAAGAGCAGTACGTTTTGGTTTTAAGTGATAATCATCCATTGGTCATCGAAGAGGAGATTAATGGGATGACAATGGTTAACTTGAACGACAGCTTTGTACTGCTTGCGGAGGACTTCCCGATTACCGTGCTAGAACATGAGCTAGGACATTTAGGGTGGGCAATGCATGAACGGCCTAACTCTGAAAGTGGAGACTTTTGGATCATGGAACAGGTCTTTGCTGCAAATAGAAGTAAAGTAAAACCTTATTCTGGAGCTTTTCATTGTTCTAACTACGGGACAGTCATGAGTTATTCTGAAAAGGTTTTCCCTGCTTATTCAAGCCCTCTGAGCAGCAACAACGGTGAACCATGTGGTAATGAAGAGTACGCGGACAATGCCAGAGTTATGCGCGAGTATGCGAAAACTTTGCAGTGAAGTGTCCACCTCTTCATCGTTAGAGCAGAGGTTGTTGAATGCTCCCCTAGTAAATGCACTGTATCAATATATTTTTTGTTCTGTAGTGGCTAAGTGAATTTGACCACTATTAGGGGTTTTGCTGTACCTAAAGTAATCCGTTAAATGCTAATTTAACAATACATATAACACGGAATTGTCCAGAGACGTGTTATGCCGCCATGCATTGGGACTGTGCTCTGGGTGTGCTCTGGGAAAAGATCGCCTTAGTGTTCACTTTTTGGGAGTGGTGTGATTACCGAAGGAGGTTGACGGTCTAAATAGAAATTAGATAGATTTACCGATGATGAATAATGTGTTCAAAGCAAAAAATGATGAGAGGATATTGTACTTCTCAAGCTTTATTGTTTCTGATGTTTTTAGATAGAAGCAGCGTAACTCCGCTCTTCAATACTACAAAGTACAGACT
>NZ_JBGOOO010000055.1:6534-17083 GCF_041439695.1 Vibrio sp. FF266 | reverse complement strand
ATCCATACCGCTCTTTCCAATACTTATTTGAGCCGTATAACTTCTGGCAACCCACTGCGAGATTTCGAGGATGACCACGCTCCAAGAAGGCAGCCCCTTCTCTTGGGGGAATAAGCGCAACGGCTCGCTTAATCTTAATAGCAGCGTGACATGCTCTCGTGTCGTAAGTACCATCACCAGACACCTCAAGGATACTTCGGCGTGTTTGTTTCAGTAAGTTCGAGAGTACTTCCCCATCTCTAACCGTCGATAAACTTAGCTCGGCTGCAATAATTACATGAGTGCTTGTATCGACGGCAATATGAAGCTTTCGCCAGACTCTACGCTTGCCATCTGTCCCGTGTTTTTTGACTTTCTATTCACCTTCGCCATAAACCTTTAGGCCAGTCGCATCAATGGCTAGGTGCTGTATCGCTCCTTTCGTTTTTGTCTTAAATGAGACCTCAACTTGCTTTGCTCTACGACTGATGCAGGTGTAATGCGGACAGCTTAATGGAACATGGGCCAGTCTAAATATCGAGTTGATAAATCCTTGCAACGCTCTCAGTGGCATAGAAAACACGCGTTTCACCATGAGTGCTGTCGTGATAGCTAAATCACTGAATCGACGTGGCCTACCGCGCTTATTCTGTTTGCTTTGCGCCCACCCGCTATCGCCTCTTCATCAATCCAAAAGGTCAGAGAGCCACGGTTAATGAGTGATTGGTTGTATTGCTTCCAGTTGGTTGTTTTGTAAAGAGGTTTAGGCATAGAGCTACGAGAGGTAGTGAACGTAGCTGATCAGATCGTAGGTTCTTGATTTAGTTCCATTGAATTACGCAACAAAGCCAGTTAACGCTACTTGGAATATCAAAAAGAGGAAATAAAGAACTGAGAACGCTATTTATCCATGCCGCAAGGTCAATTTTATGGAAAGATAAGTCGGTCGAAAAATATTTTGGTTCATGGCTTATTGAGCTTAAGAAGCGAAAATCTTTTAACTTGGCTGTGTGGTGAAAAATTGAAAATACAGGGGCATTTTTTGGAATACTTCCCGATTACTATTTGTTTTCGCTAAGAGCCTAAATTATCGATGAAAAACGCCCCTCTTGAAAGGGGTGTAGATTTGAACACACTGTTTTTACATGAACGCCAAGTTACTCTTATCCAGGAGCACTTTAACTCCAGAATACAGGCTAAAAATGACGAAATTACAGTTAACGGCGATTATCGCTAAAACGCCTCTGTCGGATAGGCGGCACCTGTTCCCAGATGCCTCCCTCCTCAGAACCGTACGTGCAACTTTCACTGCATACGGCTCAAGCCTCCACAAAGGCATCGTTAAGCACCCAGTAACAAAATTACCTTTGCGATACACACTTAAAGCTTTAAAACTGCCCCAATGGCCATTTAATGAATAAGAAACCACGGTTCGCTGTCAGAAGACGCACTGATTTTATTCGAAATCATCATTTGTTTTTCTTCTTTAATAAAGTTCTTCAAGCTATCTCGCAACGGGAGACCAGTTAGAAGTCAGCTCGCTTTCGCGCCAGATATAACCTGTATCTACTTCATTACAAAGTAGCATTCGCTTTTTCTAACCTCCTTTACCTGCATACCTATCGGCAACCTTTACAGGCTGCTTTCCCATAGGGAGATATACAGGCTTGCCCTGTTCCGTATGCCGCATAAAATGTCAACTTAGATGCCCACAATGGTGCGGAGAGTGCAATGACCACGAAAGAGTAATGTCCAATCTCTTCCCGACTCTCGTTGCCTTTTGGCTACAGCGTATTAACCACTTCCGCTGCTTCATCATATAACGCGCCTTAAATGGATTCATTATATTCATCATATTGCCCCCCTAGCACTCACCCGACTTGTGGTTGTCAGGAGGAACGTCCTCTAACGATTCTTCCAGCTCAGTCAACAACCAAGCTTCGTTACATTGTCAGAGCCGCTTCTTTATTCAGGCTCCTAGGGGCATCTGGTAGTACAGATGGTTCACCCTTCGTGGTGAACAACGTTTCATACGACTTCAGGTCGCCCGGACATTTCTGAGTTACACGTTTTATTAAATTAATATTTCATGAATTATTTAAGGTCTTGTAAAACCTCTAGCCTAGTGGCCAAATTTACTCACCTACAACACGTTAAAACGAGAATACGGAAAGTCAATAAAAACCCTTATAACATATGGGATTTTATTAATTCAATTAATATTGAAAGTTATTTTGATAATAAATAATCATTATTATTTTTTTATATTTATCTAGCTGAGCTATAAAAAGACTTCATTTTTAATATATGGACGTCTTTCTAAATGCCTTTTCAAATACTCTGCTCTCAAGGACGTGTCGCGGACAGAGCAGATCGTATGCTCGAGGGCGCAAAGCTCACAGCAAATAAACTTGCTCTATATTATGACATTACACCTAACTACGTAGGGCAACGATCGCCTACGAAATCGGATGATTGGAGTGTTGCACTCCAGGAATCTCGAAAGACCCTCGCTCTGTTGCAGACAAAAATCTCCCATTTACTAGCCACTGGCGATAGCCCTGTCCTATTTGCATCAAATACCTGCTCAGCGAGCTTAGCGACACTGCCCGTTGTTGCATCGACTTTTCCTGACATAAAGGTCCTATGGATCGATGCACACAGTGACTTTAATACCCCTGAAACGACAGAAACCGGTTATCTCGGCGGGATGGTATTGGCTGCTACATGCGGCCTGTGGGATAGCGGTTTTGGCGCGGGAGTTAAACCTAATAATGTTGCTTTAATTGGCGTACATGACATCGATGAAAAAGAACTTAACAACGTTAATAATGCAGGTCTCATGCACTTTCCCCCTTCAACTCTGACGCCAGAGTCAGTCATCAAATTCATTGGTGATTCCAAAGTCTGGGTTCATGTGGATTGGGACGTTATGGACCCGGGGCAGATTTCCGCTGACTTCAAAGTCGAGGGAGGCTTGAAAGTCGCCCAATTATTGGATCTATTCGAGTCACTTCCTAACAACCAAATTATGGGCTTAGAACTTGCTGAGTTCTGTGCAGATAGCCACTCGTCAGTAGCCAATACAGAAGGACTAGATCTCATCATTCAAGCCGTGGATGCGCTATTCAAAAAAAATAAGAGTTTATAGTCATGGAAATCATCAAAACTAACCCTGCGGCTCTTGCGCCTAATGAGCAACATAAAACCTTGTATACACATGCAGAACTGTTGCAAGAACTGAATCAGTTTTCAAACTGGAAGAAGGAAGCGTGGGAAGAATTCAGTAAGAGAGTCAGCGCCCCTGAGTTCCCTTGCCTGTTTAGCCGCAGAGCGTGGAACTCTAAGACTATCCAAGTGCTGTTTTGTGAGTCGGATGAACACAACACTTACTACCCGTTTTTGCATGGACTGATTGCTTATACGGACATGTTGAATTCCACTCCAGTTAATAAGCGTATGTTCTCGCCATTAGTGGTGTTTTTTTCTCCGGACCTTTCACTTTCAATGGCACCGCACAAGCTTGGTTGGGAAGTCTTAAATTGGACGCATGAGCACGATGTCGCTCAATGGCCTAGGCATATACCTATCGACCCCGAGGCATCTAAATGGACATACTGCTTTAATGGTGTCGAACTGTTTATCAACATGAGCTCAGACAAGCATCAAGTGCTTAGAAATCGGAATCTCGGCTCACGCCTTAATTTTGTGATTAACGCAAGGGAGGTCTTTGACATGGTCGCTAATGGTGAAACGAAAGGTGGCAGGCAGGCTCGAGAGCGTATTCGAAATCGTGTCAAAAAATACAACAACGGAGTGATGCCAACTGAGTTGGGGTTTTATGGAGAAGAAGAAAACCTCGAATGGCGTCAGTATCAGTTGCAAGAAGCTAGTGTGAAACGACCAAGACTGTGTCCCTTCAAATAAAAACTAACGAGAGAACGTAGATGCCTTTATATAACTCAATAACAGAAACTGTTGGATGCACTCCAATTGTCAAACTAAACAATCTTGCTCCAAAGGGAGTCGAGGTTTATGTCAAAGTGGAGTCTTTCAACCCAGCTGGTTCAGTCAAAGATAGGCTTGCACTCTCAATCGTGTTAGACGCTGAAACAAAAGGTTTGCTCAAGAAAGACGACACAATTATTGAATGCACTTCAGGTAATGTTGGAATTGCCTTGGCCATGGTTGCCGCAGCCAGAGGAGACAAATTTATCGCCGTAATGGGGGATGGATATTCGCTAGAACGCAGGAAGCTAATTCGCGCTTACGGTGGTGAAGTCATCTTGTTCCCAAGTGAACAAGGTAGTAGCGGCGGTAATCGAATTGCCGACCAGCTTGCAGCTCAGAATGGATGGTTCAGACCCCGCCAGTTCGATAATCCAGCTAACCCTGCTTATCATCGTGAAACGACAGCAAGTGAGATACTCAGTGATTTTTCTGGTAAGCGTTTGGATTACTTTGTCACAGGCTTTGGTACAAGCGGAACTCTTACGGGTATTGGACAGATGCTGAAGGTGGCACGACCGGAGGTTGAAATTGTCGTCCCAGAACCTAAAGGTGCTCAGATCCTCGCAAAGGACCAATGGAAAGTTCACCCCATCCAAGGTTGGACCCCAGATTTCATACCAAGTGTGCTGGATAAGAGTGTGGTGGATAACCTTGTCACTGTTGATGGAAATTTGGGGATCACGACGGCACGTGACTTAGCTCGTCACGAAGGCATTCTTGTTGGTATCTCTGCCGGGGCAACGGTAGCTACAGCTTTAGAAGTGGCTAAATCTGCATCTAAAGGAAGCGTGATATTGGCAATGGCACCAGATACAGGAGAAAGATATTTGTCTACTGAGTTGTTTGATCAACTTGGTAATGAAGAAACGGACCCTTTTATTACAACTTGGAGCGAAGAGTCTATAACAGCTGAATGTAATGCATAGTTCACCCTCTAAATACTGGATTTATGTTAATAGTACACGTGACATGTAAACGCTATCAACGATAATTATCAACGAAAGGAATACTCGTATGGAAAAACGAATTTCATTAAGTGTGTTGGCGTTGGTCATGTTCTGTGTGACCTACTCTGTAAACCTTCAAGCACCTCTTTACAGTGTTTATGCCGAAAACAGTAACATGGGCCCCGCGGCGGTCGCCATCGCCTTTGCTGCCTATGTATTGGGTCTATTGCCTACTCTATTAATGCTAGGGGGTATTTCAAATAAAGTAGGTAGGAAGCAACCCATATTCCTTGCACTATTGTTAAGTGCGGGGGCAACGGCATTGCTCGTCATTCAGCCAAATTGGACCTCGTTATTTGTCGCAAGACTGCTATTGGGTGTTGCTACCGCCTTAACCACAACCTCAGTCTCAGCGTATATATACGACCTTATTGATGAACGAGAACAAAAATTTGGTACGTTGCTAGTGGCCGCGTCTACGTCGTTGGGGTTTGGTAGTGGTGCACTTGCGACAAGTGTGAGCCTAAACGTAGCTGGCATGACAGTGCTGCCATACAGTTACCTCAGTCTATTTCTACTCGTTTCTTTGTTGTTGTTGTTGCTGGTTCGATTGCCGAGCAACCAAACCATAAAACCAAATCTCAAACTCATTACATTGCCTTGCTTCCCCACCAACACGTGGTCGTATGGTTTAGGCATGATGTTAGCTTGGGCTACAACGGGTATGGTCATCGCAATCGTACCAATACTTCTCAATGAGATGGGTTTAAGCGATTGGACTGGCTTAATGGTTTTCCTATCTATTTGCACTGGTTTTTTGACTCAACACATTGCTAAACGCTTGCACCCAAACTCAAGCCTAATATTGGGATGTTTCTTTACGGTATTTGGGTTTAGCCTCATAGCACTTGGCTACTATCATGAATCTATCACGATCATTCTTTTCGGAGCCAGTTGCACTAGCCTTTCAAGTTATGGTTTCACATATATGGCGGGGCTACTTAAGTTTACGAGTAACCATAACATCGACAAGGCAAGCTCTACGGCTGGCATGTACATCTATTCTTATGTCGGATTTTCGATACCTGTAATTACGTCCGGATTCATAGCGCAGCGCTTCGGTAACTGGATGGCGATACTCAGTTTTCTAACACTTCTACTGGCTCTTTGTTTCATTATTGTCGTCGGAAAGTTGATAGAAGGGAAGAAACAAACTCACTTTATGAAAGTTAAGAGCTAGGAAGGCTGAATGTCAGACTCACAGATTTCGCTCATTACAGGAGCAAACAGAGGGATCGGTTTTGAAATTGCAGCAGAACTTGGCAAGCAAGGTCATAAGGTACTGCTTGCTGGTAGAAAAGCAGCAGCAATTAAAGAGGCTGCTGCTAACCTGAACCTCCAAGGTATCGAAGTCTATTGCTTATGTATGGACATTACCGACGACAAATCTATCAAAGAAGCCGTCCATATCGTTGAAACCTTGTTTGGTAAGGTCGATATACTTATAAACAACGCAGCAATAAGGGTTGAAGAATATGGCACACCGCCGTCTGAACAACCACTCATAAAATGGTTTGAAACGTTCAATACAAATTTGTTTGGTACGGTAAACGTAACCCGCAGCTTTTTACCTTTACTCAAGCGCTCAATGAAAGGAAAAATCCTCAATGTATCGAGCTTATTGGGATCGGTGACGTTACATAGTGACACCAAATCATACGCATACACGGATGAATTCAAATCTCTACCAGCGTACAGTGCCTCAAAAAGTGCCCTCAATTCTTGGACTGCTCACCTCGCCTATGAGCTTCGAGATACCTCGATAACGGTAAATAGCATCCATCCCGGCTATACAAAGACCGACTTAAACGATGGCGATGGGATGTTAACCCCAAAAGAAGGAGCCCTCACAGCGATAAAAGTGGCACTTGATGCTGACAGCTTAGTGAGTGGTCAGTTTATTCACATGGAATCCCTTCTTCCCTGGTAGTAAAAGGAATAGTTAAATGCTCGCAACAAAGAAAGTCGCTTTAGTCTCAGATAGTGATAGCCTAGCTGTCGACTATGATATGCCTTATATTCTGGACGCTTTTAAGCGTACTGACGTGGAAGTTGATGTGATATTTTGGGATAGCCCCAACCACGATTGGGCTATGTATGATGTGGTTGTCCTGCGATCACCGTGGACCTATATGGAGAAAATTGAGCCATTCATTGAATTTTGCCAACAAGTTGAAAATTGTTCAGTACTGCTCAATCCTCTATCGGTGATCAGATGGAACTCAGACAAGAGTTATTTGAAACAACTCGAGAAGCAGGGTGTCCCAATTGTCCCGACAGAAATCATCTACTCAGAAACTGAGATTCAAGCAGCCGTTGCTAATCTTCAAGATAACTACTGGAAAGTTCACGAAGTCGTGATTAAACCAACAGTTGGTGCCTATTCATTCGGTGTCATTCGTCTGTCCATCGAAGATTTAGACAAAATAACTCAGCATGTGCGTTACCTATTAGGACTAGGTAAGGGCGTCATTATTCAACCAGACCTACATACGATTGAAGAGCATGGTGAAACGAACATGATTTACTTTGATCATACGTACTCACATGCGATTAAGAAGGAACCTTTGCTCGCACAACGTGGTGAGACTAAAACGCCGGACATGGAATTTCGCAAGCTAAAAGAAGCGAATAGTGAAGAGAAGGCGTTGGCGAAGCGTATATTGAGGTTAGTACAAAGCAATCTTGGTCTTTCTCAACCACTTCTGTACGCGAGATTAGACTTCATTGAAGGTAAAAATGGTCGGCCGCCGCTGCTGGAACTTGAGATAACCGAACCATCACTAAGCCTACCACTTACGCCTGAATGCGTTGATATATTTGTGCAGTCGATTATTGATAAAGCCCCAAAGCCTGTATATATAAAGGATTCTTTGTAACTGCCCTGGTTACCTATAAGCAGTTAATCGGTCTTCGAACATAATTATAAAGCGGTTCAGAACTTGTCGCCATTTGCTTATATGGGCATCGTCCATTGTACGGAGACATCCTGGATCGCTAAGAAGATCGTCTTCCCTGCCACTTCATCCGTTGGGAATAGCTTACTTTTGTTGACGGCTTTCGAGATAAAAAGTGACGGATAAAAATTTAGCCTATGAAGTTTCTGGACAAAAATAAATCAGTACCTTTGCTAAATTAGAAAGTCATGAATAACTACAGGTATGGAAAGTCACTTAATTTGGTGTCCAGTCTTGGCTGTGCAGATCATTGTCTATCTTTACCATCCTGTTTAATGTATTTGCGATAGGCTCATTATGGTCGCATAACACTCGGTAAACACACATAATGAAA
Source organism: Vibrio sp. FF266 (assembly GCF_041439695.1). NCBI lineage: Bacteria > Pseudomonadati > Pseudomonadota > Gammaproteobacteria > Vibrionales > Vibrionaceae > Vibrio > Vibrio sp. FF266. Next base: position 8,795 of record NZ_JBGOOO010000055.1, on the reverse strand, counting down.
GGAATTTATCTATGATATTTAAAGGAATCAGTGCTTTCCCGATCACCCCGATGTCGGATGAACGAATCGACGTGACCGCTTATAGTCAGATTCTTGGCCGTTTAATTAACGCAAGGGTTGATTCTATATGTGCCTTAGGGTCAACAGGTTTATATCCGTATTTAAACGCATCAGAGAAACATAACGCGATTGCTACAGCAGTTGAAATGGCAGGAGAAATTCCTGTCTTGGCTGGCATCGGGTCGCTACGATTAAGGGATGTGCTTGCTAATGCTGAGCAAGCAGAGCAGCTCGGCGTAAAAGGTCTTTTACTCGCGCCTATTTCTTATCATCGGTTATTCGATGAAGAAGTCTATGAACTCTATCGACGTGTATCGGAGAGCGTTTCGGTACCTATCTGTGTATACGACAACCCAGCTGCTACCCATTTTACCTTTAGTCACGAACTCCATGCTGAGATTGCAAAGCTAAAAATGGTGCAGTCAATAAAGTTCCCTGGTGCGCAATTTGAAGATCAGGGTGGATGCCGAGTTCAAGCTCTCAGAAAACTACTGCCAGGCAATGTAACGATTGGAGTTAGTGGTGACGTATTCGCTTCAAATGGCATTCAAGCAGGATGTGACGTTTGGTATTCCGTCCTAGCAGGTTTGTTCCCACTCACCGCTCTATACTTATTTAAGCAAGCCAAAATTTCTTCCCCTGCGCAAGCGAAAGAACTCTCTCTAAGATATGACAGACTGTGGCAATTGTTCTCAGATAATCTCGGTGCCATGAGGGTGATGGTCAGTGCGGCAGAAATATTAGGCTATGCTGAATCCCCATGTTTACCAACCCCTTTGACAGGATTAGATAGTGAATCCAAGCTCATTCTGCAAGAAATTATCTCAGAGTTAGATCTCGCTTAACACTATATGTAGAGTGAAATTTCTTACGGGATTTTTCGACCCAAAATCAAGATGGCAAGCTTTGGAGCAAAACCGTGTCAGTGTTTTTACTAATCTAGCTGCCACGGGTAAAATGTGATCTACCCTGTCAGCACGAAGCTGGACACTTCTGAGTTACGAACCATAGAACATCCTGACTTTGCGGATTACTTCTAGTATTACAACCATACGACCACCCTGCATGTTGTTGGCCAAATGCCCTTATCCACTACAGATGGCAATTGCCGACAACAAAAAACTTATACCTAATAAGTCAAAACCTAAAACATCCTCTTTTAGAAGGTAATATCCAGAAACAATACCAATAATAGGTATAACCAAGATATTTAAGTTAGCTGACATCATCAATATACTTCGGCACTTCTGGTAGGTTATTTCATCGAAGAAGACTACCAGTTCATCTCAATATCTATCTGCCTAGGTTTTATCTTGATAACTAACTAATGTATTAAAGTACCTGCCAAGCACTTTATTAAAATCACTAATATAACCACCTACCGAGGTAGGTGGTTTTGAGAGAGAAATCTAAGACTCAGACGTTTGCCGCTAAGGAACAGAGACACACGATGCGTAAAGATAGTCGTCGCTCGGCATAGTGAGCCCAGAGTGACCATTTCTGAGAGATATATTGGCATAGCCCGGACCACGAGACGTTGATGTCCAGTAATTTATCCTGACTGCCCAGCCACGAGCAGTAAACATATTTCCATTTGTGTTGAATAGTCCCCTTAACTCATTCACAGTAGCTAAACGCCAGTTGGTTCGTCCTGCAATACTCTTGGAATTATATGTGTCACACAATGAATCTGCGTTATTCCAATCGAAAATATAGAAATCCCCAGTAGGACCTGAAGTTCCTATTTCTTGTGTAAAACCTTTATTTGTACTGCCTCCTCTACTATCTAGGAACGTTTTGGATGGTGAATTTGTAAACAATTTCCCACTACCAGTATCGAAGATGTCAAGACATGAAGCTCCCGTACTCCTACATGCATAGACATCCACGTCCACTGTGTTACTGGTGACTCCGTCTAGGAAAGCCTCAACCGTCGTGGTGGCGACTGTGTCCCCAGACAATAAACCAGTAGGCGTGACCGTTGCTGTCTGTGGTTCATCCGGTGTCCACGTGACCGAACGGCTGACATCTGATGAGGTCCCATCACTGTAGGTCGCTGTTGCAAGTAACTGTTGTGTTTGACCTTTCGCGACTAAGACCTGTGAAGGCGTGACGGTGAGCGAGGTGACGATGGCATTGGTCACCTCCACGTCCACTGTGTTACTGGTGACTCCGTCTAGGAAAGCCTCAACCGTCGTGGG
>NZ_JBGOOO010000055.1:0-6435 GCF_041439695.1 Vibrio sp. FF266 | reverse complement strand
GCGAGGTGACGATGGCATTGGTCACCTCCACGTCCACTGTGTTACTGGTGACTCCATCTTTAGTGGCTGTGATCTTTATAAATCCTAACGCTTTGCCAATTAATTGTCCCGGTTCTACAAAATATCCAATGTTCTTGTTATTAGAGCGCCAAATGCTTAAATCAGTTAGCACCTTTGAAGAGTGATCAGAATAATAACCTACTGCGACGAAAGCTTTTTTGTTCCCCTTCCTCATCGTTAATTTACTTGTTCCCCGAATTCCTGATGAGGAGACGCTAATATCGATCCGTTCTAATGTTATTGCTGGTTTTACATCAACCTCTTCTGACAATTCTAAATTACAACCTGCCAAGAAGAGTATAATTAATATATAAAGGGAGATAATTTTATTCATGGCTATAGCTAGTATGGTTATAAATTAAAAATGATTCTTATAAATTCGATTAATAGCAGAGGAAATGACAATCATTTAAGATAATTAATCAATTATTTAACATAAAGCAATGATTTTATATTTTTAATTAATTATCTTTATTTATAAATATAATCATGAATAAACCCTGTATTTCGCTTTCAAATAGTACTAACTTTAGCGTTTAAAATTGGCAGATAATTAATTAAAAATAAATAATAAAAATCCCCCCCCATACAGTATTGATAGTGTTAACGTATTTTAACTAAAGAGAAAGAACTAAGCTGAGCTCAGCTGCAAGGAGATTATCAACAATGGTTTATCAATGGGCAGTATTTCGTCATCAGCATCCTATTTTCGGGGGAGGATGTGAACTATTTGTTGTCCTGCTCGCTTTTTTATCAATAGCCTTACCTCTAATATGTGAAGAAAGCTTATTAATACTAGGAATATCTTTAGGACTTGCCATCATCTGCTTTACTCTATTTTTACTTTTTGCCCAAAGTGACAAGATCCGAAGGTCTATGCCTAGCTAGAAAAATGCTATTAAGTCCTTAAAAAACTAGGAGCTCTTCCCTCGTTTGCTTGGGTTTTCAGCATATCTATCTAAGTGACTACTCACCGCCTATTGGGCGATGCTTCTTATTTCGTTAGCCATTGCTCGATAGTATCAAGACTTACGCAGCTTCCATAAGCAGAGACGATTATCCAACCGCCTTTAATTCTAGAAGGCCTTTATCACGGATATTAAGGGCGGCGTTTAAGTCACGATTTATGTCTGTAGTGCCGCCTGATGGACAATCCCACTTGCAAACCGATAAGGGCATTTCTTCCACTTTATGACCGCAACAACAGCACGTTTAGAGCTTGCGTCCCACTGATTTAGTTTAACTAGATATTTGCCTTGCTCTTTTAGTTTGTACTCCAACTTAAAGACAAAACTATGCCATGAGGCGTCCGCTATGTGTTTCGCCAGTTTGCGGCTTTTCATCATGTTTGTTGATTTCAATGTCTCAATTATCACCGCTTGGTTTTCGTCAACGAGAGTTCGAGAAAGCTTATGTTGAAAATCAGCACGAGCGTTAGCCACTTTTTCGTGGCATTTGGCAACGAGCAATCTAGTTTTTGCTCGATTGGCACTGCCTTTTGCTTTTCTAGATAGCTGACGCTGCTTTCGTCTGAGATTCTTCTCAGCACGTTTTACAAATCTTGGGTTAGCTGTCTTTCTACCGTTCGATTCAATAGCAAAATGAAATAGACCTAGATCAATACCAGTTACCTTGCTTAACGTAATGCTCTTAACCTTGCCTACAATCTCACGGTGATTATTCGCCTCTACAGGCTTTATTTTCGGGAGTTTGATGCACCATCAAAGACTTTTACACCAACACAGTGATAGCTCGATTGCTTACCGTGTCTACGTTTGAATGTGGGTACTTGGCTTTCAACTTCGGATTAAAGAAGTTATCAAAGGCTTGGTGACGATTGAGTACAGATTGCTGCAAGACGGTTGAATCATCTTGCTTCAACCAGTGGTATTTACGCGATTTCTTGGCAACTGCAAGTAGTGGCTTGATGTCCTTTTTAGGATTCAGTAAGTTTTGAAAAAATCACCACTCCAAGACAAAGTTGCTTGGTAGTTACAATACGCATAATCGCCTGGTGCTCACAAAGAGCAAAAGCGTTGCTCGTATAACAAACCCGAACCGATTGAATGCCGAAAACGACTGGAATATCGAAACAAAATTCAGACCTATTGATGGCCTTACCTTATGAGGGTTTGATGCCGTCGCGCATCAGCCGACCTTAATCGTTATACAGACAAGAGAGTAAACCTTTGGCCGACGCGCGATGCTCGGAGGTTGTTTCTGTCGTCTTTTCCGTTTTCTTCGCATAGGCGTCGTCTTCTCGCATTTGTTTAATGGTGGTAGCACAGTCACACACTCTGATACTCACCCCTCCCCCCGGTGCCTTTAGTATTAAGAAGTCGATTGAATTCACCCAAATCACGTGCCTGGATATGTCAGAGGAAACCGTAGAACGTATTTTCATGTGACCCTCTAAACGCCAAAACGCACATCAAAACAAAACCCTGAGCACTTAAACGTCCCCTCCTCCGTTTGCACGAATCGCAACGCTGGAAACACAGACCCGTAAGTGGTGTACAGAATAATGTGATCCGCTCGCTCGTGAAGAAACCATTCACCAAAGCCAGCGCCATTTAATTCAATGAAAAAGTCACGGATTTCATGGAAAGCAAAACGACGCGACACCAATTGCGGAAACTGCTGCTTGATAGCTTCAACGAACCCTTGGCCTTTTAACGACGCGATATCAGCCTGTTGCTCTGGCGACTGACGACGACTGAACATTTTTAAACGCTGGATTTTGGAAACCCAATCAGACTTTCTTTTCGCCTCATCACGACACTTTTTGACTTGATAGCGCAACTTCAAGACCGCCAAAGATCTAGAGACATCATTTTTTGGTGAGCTTTCGTGCCCAGCGGCGAAACGCTGGTCGCTGAACTTTGATTTAGAGAGAGTTAGGCTTGAGTGTCGTTGTACCATGAGGAGTTTCCTTTCTGTTTGAGTATCACTTTTATGGAGCCGCTTGGCTGTCCGGCAAACGTTCTTGGTTCTCAAGGACAAGGGCGCGAAGCGTTCATATACCCTTGTCATTGGGGTTCAGAACGATCACGGTTAACAGCCTGTGAGCCCATCAAATGATGTGAGTCGAAAGGGAAATAGGCACATAAGACAATAAGCCTTTACTCGAACTTAATTAAAGTCAGTGAAAGGAGTGAGGAAGCGCAAGCGTTCTGGCCACGCCTTCGAAATAGGACGTTCTTCATCTCAAAGCCAGCCTCAGACAATTCTAGAGGGGTGATGAGGCTACCTTTTGCTCCGGTAAAGTGATTAGCTAAACAAACGAGGTCTTCCACGATCACCTTGCTTGGTCCGTTGCCATTGTTGGATCACTTTTTCATCAATCCAAAATGTCAGCCGACCCACGATTGCAGGGGTTGGGGTGTAGATTTAACCACACTGTATTTACATTAATATCAAATTTCTCTTTTACAGGGGTCCTGTCACCCCCAAAATACAGGCTAAAAATAACAATAATCTAAACTTTCTTATCTTGCTATCGCTTCAATTAATGCCAACCCACCACCTAATCGCAAAATTTTTGATTTAAAAGACTAGTAAAATCAAAGAAATGTCATTCTCAATACTCGATTGGACTCACTTGTAAGGAAAACATAATTGATAGTTAATTTATTAGTATTCGGTCTGCATTAAGAGTTAGGTGGAGCCTCGTTTAACTGATTTTAATCAAAGGTAGTAATATATGTACACAAGGACAAGAATACTGTTCTATTTGAGTTGTTTTTTCTCTCCTTTAATGCTAGAGCGATCGATTTATCAAATAGTTACGTGACATTTTATGAGGGACCACAATTGAGTGATCAAGCATTTCTCTACCCTATACTTAGAGAGAAAGATACTCGGGAGCTCACCTATCTTGATGACCTCATTTTAGATTCTCTGAGAGGTGGGAAGTTGGGTTATCAATATTTTGATTCCGGTGGAACGAGCGCAACTTGTCAGGGGTCCAGAGGTGGTTTCATACCAATAGGCAAGAAAACCACCGTAAGAAATCTTAGAGTCCCGTCTTGCTACAACAGCTTAATCATGCGTACGCGCTTATGTCTTTATGACAAGGACAACAAGTATATTGGAGGAAATTGTACAGACTCTTACTATGGCCATACTTTTAATCCTTTAACAGAGAAGCCTAGTGACTATAGGTACAAGAAAAATGGGACGTTTGAGGGATGTGAGTTGAACCCGGTAAAAGTAAAGCTAAGTGACATCTATGAGGATTCGGCTTTAGCCCCTGAGGCAATACATACGTACTTTCCTATTGGAACTTGTCGCGCGGTGCATTTAGAAAGTCCTGACTATAAAAGTTTTACCTCGATTCTCTCTCAGATGCATCCTAAAATATATAAGCGCTTAGGACCTAAGTGCACAGTTCTAGAAACTGAACCAGTGTCTCTAGCCCATACTAATGGGACAGTTATTCATCCTAGTATCAAACCTACAAAAGTAGGTTGCTTATAATTTTTTGCTATGTGTAGTGGTCAACTGAAATTGGCCACGGTTTTAGAGGGTACCCAAGACAATCTCTCTGATTCATTAGGTGTGAGGCCACCATTATAGTGATGTGGCCTCAATTGGCTGTAATAGCCAATGATGTATTGGATAATTTATTGTTGAGCCTCAGAAAAGCTACGATAACCTACTGTTGGGATCCACTCCGTCTTTAAGCTTCTAAAGAAACGTTCCATTGGAGCAATCTCCCAGCAATTTCCTCGTCGAGATAAACTTTGTTTTATCTGAAAACGCCACAGTAACTGACGATATTTTCTACTCATCTAGTGACTGTCTTGCTCGCTGTGGAATGTAGCCCCTTTAGGCTTTCCTCTACTGATGTCTCGGTAATTGACAGCTAATCGAACCAAGCGTTTTCATTAGCTTTGTTGCTAGATAACGGCTCAGAGCTACGCCTTGATTTATCACCAGATCAGCAATAGTTCTCGCTCCCGAAGAGCCATTGCTTACCGCTGCGGTCCTCACCTCGCTTGCGGTCACCCCCTCATAAATTCCGTTGTGGAAGGTCATTAATGGCGACGGCAACATACAGCGATAACACTTCATACGATGTAAGCGATTCCTTGACGTGGACGTCGAATGAGCTGAGCACGGCAACGATGACACCTACTGGCTGGTTGTCAGGGGTTGCGGTTGGCAGCACGACAGTCACGACAGCTGAAGATGGAGGCATCACCACTCACACAATCGACGTGAATGTGTTCACATGTAGAGTTACTGGATCTTCATGTCTTGAGAGCTTCGATACTGGGAGTAGGAAGATGTTTATCAACTCACCATCAAAAATATTCCTAAATAGCCTCGGCGGAGAAAATATTGGTTTTACAAAAAAAAGGAGTTAAAAGGGTTATTTAATACATACGGTAATATGTTTATCGTGCGAGTCTAGGCGCTCAGGATAAATTACTGGTCAGGGACGAATCGAGGTCCTGGTTTGAGTGTAAGACTCAAAAATGGCAGCGAAGGAACCAGTATGCCAGCGCCCCCTGCGTCTCAGACCCTTCACGGTTGAACCCTCGCGCTTGTGATTCTAGCCCTAAACCACCGACTAAAGTAGGGGGTTCTTTGTATAGTTTTGATGTCTTCCCAACCTCGCCCCTTTTTTCATCCCAGTCTTCATAGCAACTAGAATCAATAGCTCTAGGGTGACCACGTTCCAAGAAAGCGGCGCAATCTCGCGTCATAAGCACCGCCTCCAGCTCCCCGTATTTGTTTGAGTAAGATCGGGAGCACTTATCTCTACGCACGTTTTTGTCTTGCATGAGACCTCGACTTGCTTTGCTCTGAGGCTGATACAAGTATAATCCGGACAAATGAGCCAACCTAAATGTTCAGGCGTCCTAAGTGAGACTTTCGGAGTTTTTCCTGGCGTTTTGCTTTTAGTTGGCGAACCCACGTAGACTTACCCACATCCATGAATTGGGCTGCTTCAATGACCGATTCAAAAAATTAAATTTTTATTTAATTACCTATAATTAAATAATTAAACCATAGAAAAAACTTTAACATTCCATTCAATTTATTTGGGAAGATAACTCCTTTAAAACCTAAAACATTGGTTTCGCTCTCCAGTTAAATAGAGGGGGAATTTAACTATGAAATTATTAATTACTCTTCATAAGGTTGGAAAATTTGGGGGGAAACCCTAGGCCGTGGGATTAAAAGCTAGATCCCAGATTCGCTTGATAGAGTGCACCTCTCTTGCAAAGGGCTCGTTATAGTGAGCCTTACCAGCGCAGCACGTTCGCGAAGTGAGCTTAAACGACCAACATGATAAAAGCGGCAAGAACTGCCTTATGGTTATTAATTTTTTGGAGTTTACGATGCGGTTAATGATTTCAGCTG
>NZ_JBGOOO010000054.1:0-17828 GCF_041439695.1 Vibrio sp. FF266 | reverse complement strand
CTACTTCCCCCTCGCCGCGATTAAAACGCTTTTATCTCGAACAAAATTTAACCACAAAAGGTCAACACGCCCTAATAACAGCCTGTCAAAAGTTGATATTTGCCGCTTCACGGTCAATAGTTAAAATAATGTTAACGAACAAATCAAGATCAGACTTTGTTTCGTGAACTATTTAGCTGATGCGCGCTTACATCAAAGACGTCGCCAAGTCGGGCATCGAGTTTCGTTCGCTGCAATTTAACTGCAGCGCAGGTAGAAAACCGATCAAGGAGGATCTATGCCTCGTACATTGAATACACAAGACTTCGACGATAAACAAAAAGAAATCAAAGACTCAGAATACGCTCGTACAATACCATGTAATCAGGTGAGCATTTCAGCGCCCTTTCATTGGTTGTCGCTTGCTCTGCACGACTTAGTGAGAATGCCATTAATCAGCGCATTTTACGGTTTGTGCTTTATGGGTGCGGCCATCGCCATTGTTCAACTTGTCCAATGGCAAGGAACACATTTAGTCGTTATGCCAAGCTTGATTGTGTACATGCTAATAGGGCCGTTTCTTGCCCTAGGCTTATATGACGCAGCCTGGGAAAGAGAAAAGGGGCACAACGCTAGCCTACTGCACTCGATGAAAGCCATCACACGCAACTCAACCCACCAATGGGCGTTTGCGATTGTATTAATGGTTGCGATGATATTCTGGATGCGTATCGCTGCATTATTGCACGCACTTTACCCTTCAGTACAAGGGGCACCATTGACCGAATTTGCTCCCTTCTTAATTACAGGGTCTGTAATTGGTTTTGTTATCGCTAGCCTGATATTTAGTATCTCAGCATTTTCAATTCCACTAATGATGGAGAGACGTGTAGATGTAATGAGTGCGATTTTTACTAGCTTCAACGCTGTTAAATCAAACATCCCTGCGATGGTCGTTTGGGCTGGTATCATTGGTACTGGTATCTTAGTCGGCTTCGCGACCTACGGTGTGGGGATGATTGTAACGATGCCATTACTTGGTTACGGAACATGGCATGCTTACCACGAAGTCATCAAAAAGAAACATCACGTTTAAATCGTTTCACGATCGATGAGCAATGTTATGATGAGGCCTTAGCTTAAACGCTGAGGCTTTTTTTGGAGTTAACAACGCTTGTCTTACACCCCGCAACAACATCGAGTAAATAAAAAACTGGGCGAATGCCTAGCTATCGCTAATCAACATTTTTCTCGTGAATTTCCATGCCCAACTGTCACTTACAAGTTAAGAGGAAAGGCAGCGGGAAAAGCCTACCTCCAGTTAAACGAGATAAAACTCAACCAAGTGCTATTCAGCGAAAATGAAGACGCCTTTATTAACGAAGTCGTGCCTCATGAACTCGCGCATCTGATCACACATCAGGTCTTCGGACGAGTTAGGCCTCACGGCAATGAGTGGAAATACGTGATGGAAAAGGTATTCAATGTACCGGCCAAAACGACCCACAGCTTGGAAATCACCTCAGTGCAGGGCAAAACTTTTGAGTATCGCTGTGATTGCACCACTTATCCCCTATCGATAAGACGACACAACAAAGTCATCCGCAACCAATCAACGTATCGTTGCCAACAATGCCAGCAAACCTTAGCTTTTACCGGCCTTCAATTGAGCTAAGTCTTAAGCTCACAAGGTAACGCGAATAAATGTAATAGAGAGAACTAACATTTGAGTGCTAGACTGTTGTTTATCATACTTTCATCAGTCTTTCTCTATGCAAAAAAACACTCCAAAAGTATTTGGCCTATCGGTTTCCTTTTACCTATCAATAGTATTTGGCCTACTGGTAACCCAAAGCGTTTTCGCCGCTCCACCAAGCTCCTTCTCCAAAGCAAAAAAAGAAGCTGTGAAGATTTATCTCGATCACCCGACTTCATTTTATTGTGGTTGTGACATCACTTGGAAAGACAAAAAGAAAGGTATCCCCGACCTCGACGGCTGTGGTTATCAAGTCAGAAAACAGCAAAAACGCGCTTCCCGTATTGAGTGGGAACACGTAGTTCCAGCTTGGCAATTTGGCCACCAGCGTCAGTGCTGGCAAGATGGCGGACGTAAAAACTGTACTCGCAATGACAAAATATTCAAATCGATGGAAGCCGATCTTCATAATCTGACTCCGACCATTGGCGAGGTTAACGGTGATCGCTCTAATTACAACTTCAGCCAGTGGAATGGAATGGATGGCGTTAGCTATGGTCAATGTGAAATGCAGGTCAACTTCAAGCAGCGCAAAGTGATGCCGCCAGACCGAGCAAAAGGCTCTATCGCGCGAACTTATCTTTACATGAGTCAAGAGTATGGCTTCAAGCTCTCTAAGCAGCAGACTAACCTGATGATGGCGTGGAACAAGCAATTCCCTGTCGATAAGTGGGAATGTACGCGTGATGAGCGAATCTATGCGATCCAAGGTAATCACAACCCGTTTGTTTTTCCTGCTTGTAAATAACACGACTCAGGCAACCAACATCTCCAATTGCCTCCATCTCAAACAAGAGTTTCAGAATTGCCCCTGAAACTCTTGCGCTACCCTTGTTTTTTCAACTAAAAGCATCCATGTTAGGCAGAGACAAAATACCCAAATGAACATATTTATAGGTTTACCAGCATGAGAATCCCTCGCATCCATCACCCAGAACGCATTCATCAGTTAGGTTCACTCGCTTTAGACGAAGATGCCGCGGGTCATGTTGGTCGAGTCCTTCGTATGAAAGAAGGTCAAGATGTTCTTCTATTTGATGGCAGTGGCGCTGAATTCCCTGCGACAATTGCTGAAGTATCAAAAAAGAACGTCACAGTTAATGTTACTGAACGTATCGAGCGCAGCAGCGAATCTCCGTTAGACTTACATTTAGGCCAAGTGATTTCACGTGGCGACAAAATGGAATTCACGATTCAGAAATCGGTTGAGCTTGGTGTGAACACCATTACCCCTCTTATTTCAGAGCGCTGTGGCGTTAAGCTTGATACTAAACGCTTCGAGAAAAAGCTCGCACAGTGGCAAAAGATTGCTATCGCAGCATGTGAACAATCTGGCCGTAATACGGTTCCAGTTATTCGCCCAATCATGCAACTTGAAGAGTGGTGCAGCGAACCGAGCGAAGCGTTAAAACTAAACCTGCATCCTCGTGCAAAATACTCAATCAATACCCTTCCAGAGCCGATCAGTAAGGTGCGCCTATTGATCGGTCCTGAAGGTGGACTGTCAGCTGAAGAAATCGGTATGACAGAACAATACAAATTTGAAGAGACGCTACTTGGCCCACGTGTACTTCGTACCGAGACAGCAGCTCTAACCGCAATTACTGCCTTACAAGTCCGTTTTGGCGATCTAGGCTAGGAGAAAAAAATGATCAAACTTGGCATCGTAATGGATCCAATTTCATCCATTAACATCAAAAAAGACTCTAGCTTTGCCATGATGCTTGAAGCTCAGCGTCGTGGTTACGAAATCCATTACATGGAAATGGATGATCTACATTTAGATCAAGGCGTAGCCATTGCTGACACTAAGGTTGTTGAACTAAAAGAAGATCCAAACGGTTGGTACGAGTTCAAATCAGAACAGACTATCGCGCTATCCGATTTAGATGCGGTACTAATGCGTAAAGATCCTCCGTTTGATACTGAGTACATCTACGCAACTTACATTCTTGAGCGTGCTGAAGAGAACGGCGCACTGATCGTCAACAAACCACAAAGCCTACGTGACTGTAACGAGAAGCTATTCACGGCTTGGTTCCCTGAACTGACACCAACCACCATCGTGACTCGTAAAGCTGAAAAAATTAAAGCGTTCCGAGAAGAGCACGGTGACGTGATTCTAAAACCACTTGATGGTATGGGCGGCGCGTCTATCTTCCGAGTGAAGGAAGGCGACCCTAACGTATCAGTGATCATTGAAACACTGACTAACCATGGTCAAAACTACGCAATGGCACAAACCTTTGTTCCAGACATCAGCAATGGTGATAAGCGTATTCTTGTGGTTGACGGTGAACCAATGCCTTACTGCCTAGCGCGTATTCCTGCGAAAGGGGAAACTCGAGGTAACCTTGCTGCTGGCGGTACAGGTGAAGCTCGCCCGCTGAGTGAAACAGACTGGGCTATCGCAAGAGCAGTTGCACCGGCATTAAAAGAGAAAGGTTTAATCTTTGTAGGACTTGATGTTATCGGTGACAAGCTAACTGAGATTAACGTAACGAGCCCAACTTGTATCCGTGAAATTGAAGCTGCTTTTGATATTTCTGTTACGGGTAAATTAATGGATGCAATCGAGCGTCGCGTTAACGCTAAATAGCCTAAACTTAAGAAAGTCTTAGCTATTCGAAAACACAAAAATATCTAGGCAAAGAACAATGAGCGGCTTTACGCCGCTCTTTTTCCTTTACTGGGAACACACTGGCAGGAGGCTCTATGAATTTAACGAACCACTTTCTGGTCGCTATGCCCGGAATGAAAGACCCATACTTTCAAAATTCGGTGATCTATCTTTGTGAGCACAATGACGAAGGTGCGATGGGTTTGATGATCAACGCTCCTATCGATGTCACTGTTGGCAGTATGCTTAAGCAAGTTGAGGTTGATTCTGAACAGCCGAAACCCAACCAAGCAAGCCTTGATAAGCCAGTACTTAATGGTGGGCCAGTTGCAGAAGACCGTGGGTTTATTTTGCACAAACCCAAAGGCAGTTATCAATCCAGCATCAACATGACGGATCAAATCTCGGTAACAACCTCGAAAGATATTCTGATGGTCTTAGAGACTGAAGATGAACCGAACAATTATCTGGTTGCACTTGGTTATTCTGGGTGGGAGCCTGGCCAGTTGGAGATAGAACTGACCGAGAACTCATGGCTAACCGTTGAAGCCGATCCAAAGGTCATCTTTGACACACCGATCTCGGACCGCTGGAAAGTTGCGGTACAAATGTTAGGTATTAATGCCGCTCAGCTTTCAGCAGACGCAGGCCACGCCTAAACCAACCCAGCTCAGCTCAGCTCAGCTCAGCTCAATAAAGTAAACACTCAAACACAGATTAATTTGGAAGCCCCATGTCACGAACAATTATGGCATTTGACTACGGTACAAAAAGTATCGGCAGTGCGATTGGACAAGAAATCACAGGCACAGCAAGCCCCCTGAAAGCCTTTAAAGCCAAAGATGGCATCCCAAACTGGGACGATATCGAGAAGCAAATTAAGGAGTGGCAACCGAATCTGATTGTGGTTGGCCTTCCTACCGACCTTCATGGTAAAGATCTAGCAGCTATTACACCCAGAGCGAAGAAATTCGCTAACCGTCTTAAAGGACGCTTTGGTGTGGATGTTGAACTGCATGATGAAAGACTTTCTACGACAGAAGCAAGGGCCGACCTTTTTGAAATGGGCGGCTATAAAGCGCTAAGTAAAGGTAACGTCGATAATCAATCAGCCGTTGTAATTCTAGAGAGCTGGTTTGAAGCACAATATGGCTAAGTTATTTATTTAGCAAACTCGAGCAAGCTTATGATCCCTTGCCATTTTAACTGCGTAATGGAGGAGCGATAAAGGAAAAGAACTTGGGAGTTCATATGAAAATTTTTCTAGCAATATTCATAGCGTTATCTATAACGGCATGCAGCTCAATGGGAAGCGGTTCCGCGGGTTACGACGGTCAACAGTACCCGTCAAAAATCAAATTAGAAAAGGAGCGCGGTTACTCATATGATAACCATCGCTCCAACATGCACTCATCTAACATGCACTCATCTAACATGCATTAAGTTATAAACGAATAAAACCCGCCACAGAAGCGGGTTTTGTGTTTATCAACAAAGCCGTGACTTAGCCCATATCAATCTTAACGCCAGCCAACGCACCAGTTCCGTAGTCATCATCGCCACGTTTGGTCTTGAGCATTAAACGCAAGTCATTGGCAGAATCTGCACTATGGAATGCATCATCCTCGCTAATCTTGTCCGCAACCACTAAATCATACAAAGCTTGGTCAAAAGTCTGCATACCAATCTCTTTCGATTTGGCCATGGTAGCTTTTAACTCATGCAACTCACCACGACGAATCAAGTCAGATATCCGAGGGCTATTCAGCAGAATTTCGAAGACACCATGACGACCATTGCCATTTTTATCGCGTATTAACTGCTGAGCGACCACACCACGCAGATTCATCGACAGATCAAACAGGAACTGTTCTTTCTGCTCTTTCGGCACCAAGTGAAGAATACGCTCTAGCGCCTGGTTAGCGTTATTGGCATGCAGGGTTGCCATACACAAGTGACCCGTTTCAGCAAAGGTCATCGCGTATTCCATGGTTTCACGACTACGGATTTCGCCAATCAAAATCATATCAGGGGCTTGGCGTAACGAGTTTTTAAGCGCGACTTCATAGCTTTCGGTGTCGAGTCCAACCTCTCGTTGAGTCACGATGCACTTTTTATGTTCGTGTACGAATTCAATCGGGTCTTCAACCGTCAAGATATGACCTGAACGATTGGTATTGCGATAGCCTGTCATCGCAGCCATCGAGGTCGATTTACCAGAGCCAGTCGCACCAACCACCAGCACAAGCCCGCGCTTAGCGATTGAAAGGTCTTGTAGTACGTCAGGAAGCTTTAATTGCTCAAAGGTAGGGATGTTAGTCTCGATGCGACGAATTACTGCTCCTGGCAGCTCTCGCTGAAAGAACGCACTGACACGAAAACGACCAAAATTACGCACGATAGCAAAATTAGCCTCACGCGTTTGCTTGTATTCATCTCGTCGATCTTGATCCATCATCGCATCAAGTAATTGAGCAACCTGAGCCGCATTCAGCTTCTCTCCTTGGGGGCGTAATTCACCATCCACACGAAAAAGGATTGGCGCATCGACAGTGATATAAAGATCCGACGCCTTTTGAGAGAGCATCCCTTCAAGAATTTGATTCAATTCCATTTTGTTCACCTTGATTAAAACATTGAGGTTTCAATTTCGATCTTTTTCTCGACCTCTTCCGAGTCAACCAAGCCTTGTGCCATCAGTTGTTTCGCGTTTTGCTCCATGGTCTGCATACCATGTGCCGCGCCCGTTTGAATAATCGAGTACATCTGCGCGACTTTATCTTCACGAATCAAGTTTCTGATTGCAGGTGTCGCCATCATGATTTCATGACAAGCGACACGACCACCACCGACACGCTTTAATAGTTTCTGGGCAATCACCGAACGTAACGATTCAGACAGCATCGAACGAACCATATCTTTGTCGCTACCCGGGAATACATCGATAATACGGTCTACGGTTTTTGCTGCAGAGCTAGTATGCAAAGTACCAAAAACTAGGTGACCAGTTTCTGCGGCCGTTAACGCTAAGCTGATCGTCTCTTGGTCACGAAGCTCACCTACAAGAATTACGTCCGGGTCTTCACGTAACGCACTGCGTAGCGCCGCTTTAAAGCTGTGCGTATCACGATGAACTTCACGCTGGTTAACCAGACATTTATTATTGGTGTGAACGAATTCAATTGGGTCTTCAATGGTCAAAATGTGTTTGTTGTGATTACGGTTTACATAATCAACCATCGCCGCCAAAGTTGTCGATTTACCAGACCCCGTAGGGCCAGTCACCAGCACTAAGCCTTTTTCATAATTGGCAATTTTTTCAAAAATATCAGGTGCGCCCAACTGCTCTAACGTTGGGATTTCTACAGGGATGGTTCGAAAGACCGCTGCGCACCCACGGGCTTGGTTAAAAGCATTAACACGGAATCGGCCAACATTGGGTAATTCAAAAGAGAAGTCGACTTCCAATTTTTCCTCAAACTCACCGCGCTGTGAGTCGTCCATGATCTCAAAAACTAAACGATGCACATCAGCATGACTCAAAGCTGGGATTCCAAGCTTCCTTACTTCACCATCTATACGTACCATTGGAGATACACCCGCAGAAAGATGTAGATCTGACGCGTTATGCTTTACACTAAAATCTAGTAACTCAGTGATATCCATTTATTTTCCCTTAAGTAAAGTCAGCTATGAGTAGTATTCAACAAAATATCGAACAAATCACCTCACAGATTCGTAGTGCTGAACAAAAGTGCGGACGAGCTCCAGACTCCGTGCAACTTTTAGCCGTCAGTAAAACTAAACCTATTGATGCGATTCTAGAAGCCGCACTCGGAGGTCAAGTTGCCTTTGGTGAAAACTATGTTCAAGAAGGTGTCGATAAAGTAAAACACTTTTCAGAACAACATTCTAACCTAAATTTAGAATGGCATTTTATTGGCCCAATCCAATCTAATAAAACTCGCCCTATTGCGGAAAGCTTCCAATGGGTGCATTCCGTTGATCGCGATAAGATCGCACAAAGGCTTCATGATCAGCGACCAAACGAGCTTCCACCTCTACAAGTGCTCATTCAAGTGAACACCAGTGGTGAAGATTCAAAATCAGGAACGTCAGAAGAAACAGTTTTTGCGCTCGCGGAGTTGATTTCGTCGCTCCCTAACCTCACTTTAAGAGGATTGATGTCGATTCCTGCAAACGTATCTGACTATCAATCTCAGCTTAATGCATTTTCTCAACTGGCAGAGCTTAAAGACAAGCTAGCCGCGAAGTATCCAAACATTGATACCCTTTCGATGGGGATGAGTGGTGATATGGATGCAGCAGTTGGGGCTGGTAGCACAATGGTTCGTATTGGAACGGCTATTTTCGGTGCTCGTGATTACGCGAATAACCGTAGTAAGTAACCAAGTACAAGTATTGATACCGCTTCGCCTTATCCGCGCAGCGACACGCTCAGGATTTTATATATGGAACATAAGAACATCGCCTTTATTGGGGCGGGAAATATGGTTCGCTCAATTGTAGCGGGCTTAGTGGCGAGTGGTTACCCAGCGCAAAAGATTACTGCAACAGCGCCTTCAGACACCAGAAGGCTGCCGTTAGAGCAAGAATACGGCATCAATACCACCAGCGATAACCTTGCCGCGGCAGAGCAAGCAGACGTTGTTGTATTATCAGTGAAACCACAAATGATGGCTGATGTATGTAAACCCTTACAAAGCATCGACTTTAGCAACAAACTGGTTATCTCAATTGCAGCGGGTATTAATGCGAATCGACTCAATGAGATGTTAAACTGCCAACTGAACCTTGTACGTGTTATGCCAAACACGCCATCACTGCTTGGTAAGGGGATGAGCGGCCTTTATGCTGATTCAACGGTCAGCCAAGATGATAAAGACTTTGCTTCTCAGCTAATGCAAGCCGTAGGTGAAGTAAGCTGGGTTGAACAAGAGTCTGGTATCAACAACATCATTGCGGCGGCGGGCAGTGCTCCGGCTTACTTCTTCTTGTTTATGGAAGCGATGCAAGCTGAAGCAATTAACCAAGGTTTTGACCAAGAAACCGCTCGTAAATTAGTGCAGCAATCTGCATTAGGCGCGGCAGAGATGGTAGTAGCAAATCCAAATACTGAATTATCTACACTGCGTGAGCAAGTGACTTCAAAAGGCGGAACGACCGCAGAAGCACTGCGCACGTTTAACGACCATCAACTTTCAGATATCGTAGCAAAAGCCATGCAAGCGGCGGTTGCTCGAGCTGAAGAGATGGAAAAACTGTTTTAATACTAATTACAGTAAAAAAGCATTGTGTCGTTCAGGCTATACCTAAACGGCAAGTAAATCCGAAAAAGGAAACAATATGAACTCGATGAGCTTTCTGATCTCGACCGTTTTTGATCTTTACATCATGGTTGTGATCTTGCGTATCTGGCTACAAGCATCACGTGCAGATTTCTACAACCCATTCTCACAATTTATCGTAAAAGCGACACAACCGGTTGTTGCACCACTACGCCGAGTAATTCCATCAATCGGCAGCCTTGATCTTGCGACGGTTGTTTTCGCTTATGTGCTATGTGTACTTAAGTTCGTCGCTCTAAACCTGATTATCTCTGGCGGTGCGGCTGTATTTGACATCAGCTTCCTGATCTTTGGAGCGCTATCTCTGCTTAAAGCGGCTGGTGGTTTGATCTTCTGGGTTCTGCTAATCCGTGCAATCCTGAGCTGGGTTAGCCAAGGTCGTAGCCCAATTGAATACGTGTTCCATCAACTGACTGAACCAATGCTGGCTCCAATTCGTCGTATTCTTCCAGCAATGGGCGGTTTTGATTTAAGCGTACTGGTACTGTTTATTGTTCTGCAATTCGCGAACTTCTTAATGGGTGACCTAATTGGCCCGATTTGGTATCAGCTATAATTCAAGTACGAACATCAGGTACTTTGACGATGCCAAAAGCAGTTTGGGCCGAAGAAGAAGATATTCTTCTTAGGCTCTATATCCAACCCAAAGCAAGCCGAGACAAGATTGTCGGCTTGCACGGAGAGGAACTGAAAATTGCCATTACTGCACCACCGGTTGATGGCAAAGCAAATGCTCACTTAGCGAAATACCTTGCGAAACAATTTAAGGTCGCGAAAGGGCAAATTAAGATAGAAAAGGGAGAGCTCGGTCGGCATAAGCAAGTTCGAATATGCTCACCAAGCCAGATCCCAACTGAAGTCAAAGCCATCCTATGATGGCTTTTTGCTATTTATTGGAGTCATTATGCGTCTATGGATAACAGCACTACTCACCGCTCTGATTGCCCTACCAAGTTCGGCAGGGCAGTTTAAAAGTATCAAGGATGTCGAGGTTCATTATTCGGCTTTCAATTCCACGTTTTTAACTGCGCAGGTCGCTAAGCAATATAAGCTGAAACGAAACGGATACTCAGCGATTCTAAACATCAGCGTGCTAGACAACGCTTCTCTAGGCAAGCCTGCAACAACGGCTAAAATTACGGGAACAGCTCGAAACCTAGTAGGTAACACTCGCACGCTTAACTTCCGTGAAATAAAGGAAGGTGATGCAATTTATTACCTTACTGAGTTCCCTATCACTCACGAAGAGAACATCACTTTTAATATCGATGTTAACGCCGGTTTGAAAGGCACTGGACCACTGCGTTTCACACAAAAATTCTATATAGAAGAGTAGCTTCAAAGCTCACATTTCTAGTCATTAACTTATTAGAGCCACATCCCCATGAGTAAGATTGTTTTAGCAACAGGCAACCAAGGCAAAGTTCGCGAGATGGCAGATATTCTGTCTGAGTTTGGTTTCGACGTTGTCGCGCAAAGTGAATTTAACGTTTCAGAAGTCGCAGAAACAGGAACGACTTTCATTGAAAATGCCATCATCAAAGCTCGCCACGCTGCGAAAGAGACGGGGCTACCAGCCATTGCTGACGATTCTGGCTTAGAAGTTGATTACCTTAATGGTGCACCCGGTATCTACTCAGCACGTTACTCAGGTGAAGGGGCGACTGATAAGCAAAACATCGAAAAGCTGTTAGATGCAATGCAAGGTGTTGATGTTGAAAATCGTACCGCTCGTTTTCACTGTGTATTGGTGCTAATGCGTCACGAGAATGATCCGACTCCATTAGTATGTCACGGTAAATGGGAAGGTCGCATTCTGACTGAAGAACACGGTGAGAATGGCTTTGGCTACGATCCTGTATTCTTTGTACCAGAAGATAACTGCGCCTCAGCAGAACTTGAATCGTCACGTAAGAAGCAACTGTCACACCGTGGTAAAGCCCTCGCGTCATTATTCAAGACTCTCAAGGAGCAAGCTCTGTAATGCACAATGCAGCGCTAATACCACCCGCACTCAGCCTCTATGTCCACATTCCATGGTGTGTACAAAAGTGTCCGTATTGTGATTTTAACTCTCACGCTCTCAAAGCCGAGATTCCTGAAAAAGAGTACATCGATGCTCTGCTTGAGGATCTCGATACCGATATCGAAAAATACCAACTCAATGGCGCACCTCGCCCATTGCATTCGATCTTTATTGGTGGCGGCACGCCGAGTCTATTTTCTCCAGAAGGAATAGGTCGATTGCTGCAAGGCATTGAACAACGCATTCCGTTCAAACCTGAAATAGAAATCACCATGGAAGCTAATCCGGGAACTATCGAAGCTGAGCGTTTTGCTGGTTACCAAAAAGCAGGCATAACTCGAATCTCGGTGGGTGTGCAAAGTTTTGAACAAGAGAAACTGGAAAGGCTTGGGCGTATTCACGGTCAAGACGAAGCGGTTAACGCAGCTCATTTAGCACATAAAATCGGACTAAATAGCTTCAACCTAGATCTAATGCACGGCTTACCCGATCAAAGCATTGATCAGGCCTTAGCTGATTTGGACAGAGCGATCGAGCTTAACCCTCCGCATTTATCTTGGTATCAGCTAACAATAGAACCTAACACCATGTTCTATTACAAAACGCCAAAGCTGCCTGACGATGATGACCTTTGGGATATTTTCGACTTAGGCCATAAGAAGCTCGCAGACGCAGGTTATGTACAGTACGAAATTTCAGGCTACAGCAAGCCGGGATATCAGTGTCAGCATAATCTCAACTACTGGCGCTTTGGTGACTACCTAGGTATTGGCTGTGGCTCTCATGGCAAGCTGAGTTTTGCAGATGGACGTATTGTTCGCACCACTAAGGTTAAACACCCTAGAGGTTACCTAGCCGCGTATCAGAATCTGGTGAAGCCCTATCTGTCGGATGAACTTGAAGTCCCTAATGAGGACCGCCCTTTTGAGTTCTTCATGAACCGCTTCAGGCTAATGGAAGCGTGTCCAAAGCAGGATTTCATTGATACTACGGGGCTTGGTTTTGACTCTATTCAAGAAACTATTGAATGGGCAAAAGAGCTAGGCTACTTGAATGAAACCAACAGCCATTGGCAGATCACTGAAAAAGGAAAACTCTTCTTAAACGATTTGCTTGAAGCCTTTATGGCAGAAGAAGACGAATAGTTCGAACGCTAGAGTACAAAAAGCCTCTCATCACGAGAGGCTTTTTTTGTCGAGCTTAGAACTTAGAACTTAGAACTTAGAACTTAGAAAATAGAGCGACCAATACGCTCAGAGAGCAATTCTAAAGCCTGAGTTCCCGCCAGTGAATTACCCGACGCGTCTAGTTCCGGAGACCACACCGCGATCGTCATTTCGCCAGGAACAATCGCAATAATCCCGCCACCGACACCAGACTTTCCTGGCATACCAACACGATAAGCAAACTCTCCCGCCCCATCGTACAAACCACATGTCGCAAGCAGAGCATTCAACTGCTTAGTTTGAACAGGCGTAATGATCTCTTTCTTGGTCTGAACAGACACACCTTTGTTTGCCAAATAGCTAAAGGTCTTCGCCAAATCCACACAGGTCATTTTAAGCGCACAAGCATGAAAGTAATTGTTGAGTACGGGAATAACATCGTTCTCAAAATTACCAAATGAACGCATCAAGTAAGCGATAGCAGCATTACGATCGCTGTGCATCATCTCAGAAGCCGCCACAACCTTGTCATACACGATATGTGTATCACCTGATAGCTGACGGACAAATTCTAATAAACGGTGTCTTGGTGCTGATAGACGGCTTTGTAATAAGTCAGCAACGACAATCGCGCCAGCATTAATAAACGGGTTACGAGGGATGCCGTGTTCCATCTCAAGCTGAATCATCGAGTTAAAGGCTTGTCCTGAAGGCTCCTTTCCAACGCGTTGCCAAATTTCTTCCGGCTTATACAGCACCATTGCTAGCGTTAGGCTTAGAGCTTTCGAAATTGATTGCACGGAAAAGGCTTCATCAGCATCGCCAGCTTGAATAACTTCACCTTCATTGGTGTATACCGCAATCGCCAATTTCTGGTTCGATACACGAGCCAATGCAGGAATATAATCAGCGACCTTTCCCTGACCAATTAAAGGGCGAACTTCATCTAAAATCTCGTCCAAAATAGCTTGAGTTGGTTTCATGTGTGCTTACTTCTTTATTGTTATTTTTGTAG
Source organism: Vibrio sp. FF266 (assembly GCF_041439695.1). Taxonomy (NCBI): domain Bacteria; kingdom Pseudomonadati; phylum Pseudomonadota; class Gammaproteobacteria; order Vibrionales; family Vibrionaceae; genus Vibrio; species Vibrio sp. FF266. Next base: position 3,897 of record NZ_JBGOOO010000054.1, on the reverse strand, counting down.
GGGGTACGACATTACTTTCTGTCCTTAAACCTTTATCGCAATAAAAGCCTAAGGACAAAAAAGCCAACACTACAATAATGTTGGCTTTTATCAATCCCATAAAGTGTAGGGTTTAATCCTAACTCGGATTCACCTTCACTTAATTTGATTCAGAATTACTTAGTACGCTTGAACTTAATGTCCCAAACACCATGACCTAAACGGTGGCCACGAGCTTCAAACTTAGTCAGTGGACGCTCATCCGGACGAGGAATGTAATCACCATCTTCAGCGATATTCTTGAAGCCTGGAGCTACGTTCATCACTTCAATCATATGTTCTGCGTAGTTTTCCCAGTCTGTTGCCATGTGGAAAATACCAGTATCAAGTTGCAGCTTACCGCGAACCATCTCTGCAAACTCAGCCTTAACGATACGACGTTTGTGGTGACGAGCTTTATGCCATGGGTCAGGGAAGAACAGTTGCAATGTATGCAGGCTGCTGTCTGGGATCATGTGTTCAAATACTTCTACTGCATCGTGACACATTACGCGCAGGTTAGTTACGCCAGCATCGCGAGCTGTACCTAAACACGCACCAACACCTGGGCTGTGAACTTCAATACCTAAGAAGTTTTTCTCAGGCGCATTCTTTGCCATTTCAACCAGTGATGCACCCATACCGAAGCCAATTTCTAGTACAACAGGGTTGTCGTTGCCAAACACTTCTTTCCAATTAAGAAGTTCTGGGTTGTAGTCGATACCCATTGTTGGCCAACATTCGTTCATCGCGTTTTCTTGGCCTTTTGTTAAGCGGCCTTCGCGGCGAACAAAACTACGGATCTTACGAACCAGTTTGCCGTCTTCAGTATATTCGTTAGTGGTCACTTCACTCATTGATTTTTGCCTGCACATTGATTAATCAAAGCGGGGATTATCCAAAGAATTGCCTCCGGTGCAAGTCTTTCCGTGGATAAATTCCCACACAATTTGTCTGTTTTACATCCAACCGTAAGTGTGGTGCAATTTCACTCCTAATAATAGCAAAGCATAGAGCATGTCGTGACTCCTTTCGCAACCGCCATATTAAAGTGGTATGACGCCTTTGGGCGCAAAGAATTACCTTGGCAACAAAACAAAACTGCCTACACCGTTTGGCTATCTGAAATCATGCTTCAGCAGACTCAAGTGGCCACGGTGATTCCATACTACCAGCGCTTTTTAGAACGCTTTCCAACAGTTATTGACCTAGCGAACGCCGAACAAGATGAGGTGCTGCACTTATGGACAGGGCTTGGCTATTACGCGCGAGCTCGTAACTTACATAAGGCTGCCAAGATTGTTACCGAGCAATACGGTGGTGAATTTCCGCTTTCTATCGAAGAAATGAACGCGCTACCGGGTATTGGGCGCTCTACTGCCGCTGCAGTGTTGTCCTCTGTGCATAAACTCCCTCATGCGATTCTTGATGGCAACGTCAAACGCACCTTAGCGAGAAGCTTTGCAGTAGAAGGTTGGCCGGGGCAAAAGAAAGTCGAGAACCAGCTTTGGGAACACGCAGAAGCACACACTCCCAATCAAGATGTTGATAAGTACAATCAAGCCATGATGGACATGGGTGCGATGGTTTGTACTCGTAGCAAGCCCAAATGTACGTTATGCCCGATTGAAAGCATGTGTGAAGCTAAGAAGCTCGATAAGCAGCTCGATTTCCCTGGCAAGAAGCCTAAGAAAGAAAAGCCGATAAAAGAAACATGGTTTGTGATTCTGTACCACAACAATCAAGTATGGCTCGAACAACGCCCTCAATCTGGTATCTGGGGAGGACTATTCTGTTTCCCTCAGAATGAAAACGCAGAGATCGAACATCAGTTAGACCTTCGTTCGATCAAAGACAATGAAACCGATTCGATCAAGACCATGATTGCGTTTCGACATACTTTCAGCCACTACCACTTAGATATCACGCCTGTATTAGTAAAACTAGATAAACAACCAGATTTGATAATGGAAGGGACTAAAGGTCTCTGGTATAACTTATCAAAACCGGAAGAAATTGGCCTAGCCGCTCCTGTAAAGCAGCTTATTGAGAGCCTACCCTTTGAACTGAACGACGTTTGAATCAACGAACGCGATAAGAGGAACCACTATGAGCCGCACTGTATTTTGTGCTCGCCTTCAAAAAGATGCTGAAGGCCTAGATTTTCAACTTTACCCGGGTGACCTAGGTAAGCGTATCTTTGACAACGTATCTAAAGAAGCTTGGGGACAATGGCAAAGTAAGCAAACTATGCTTATCAATGAAAAGAAGCTGAACATGATGGATCCTGAGCATCGTAAACTTCTTGAAACTGAGATGGTTAACTTCCTTTTCGAAGGTAAAGATGTCGTTATTGATGGCTATACCCCGCCTAGCGAATAAGACATTTATTTAAATAAATTTTAATGACATCATGGTTTACGCCGCGATGTCATTTTTGTATGAGGAACTATGAAAAAGCTAAGTTACTTCCTAACAGCCATGTTGTTAACAGGGTGCAGTCGTGAATTTGTCGAAAGCATTTATGATGTTAACTACGAACCAACCAACCGGTTTGTAAGTAATTTGGCAGAACTACCAGGGCAATTTGAAAAAGATACTGGGGCGTTGGATGCTTTGATTAGTAGCTTTTCAGGCAATATCCAAAAGCGCTGGGGCAGCAGTGAAGTAAAGATGGCAGGTAAGAGTAACTATGTGAAATACATAGACAATTATCTAAGCCGTTCAGAAGTTAACTTCAGTCAAGGTATCATAACGGTAGAAACCATCTCCTTAACAGATCCTAAAAAGCACCTCAAAAATGCGATCATGACGACGCTCCTGACACCCGATGATCCAGCTCATGTCGATCTATTTTCGTCCAAAAGCATAAAGCTAGAAGGTCAACCTTTCCTCTACAACCAAGTCGTAGACCAAGAGAAAAAGCCCATCCAATGGACATGGCGTGCTAACAAATTCGCAGATTACCTGATCGCCAATAACCTAAAAACCAAAGAGGTAGACTTTAAAAAAGCCTACTACGTCGAAATCCCAATGGTGGCAGATCATGCGAGCAAACGTAGTTATAAGTATGCCGACATAGTACAACGAGCATCTCAACGCTATGACATCCCTGAAGACTTGATCTATGCAATCATCAAGACAGAAAGCAGCTTCAATCCTTACGCAGTGAGCTGGGCAAATGCTTATGGTCTTATGCAGGTGGTACCTAAAACCGCTGGCCGAGATGTCTTTAAGCTCGTTAAAAAGAAACCTGGAGAACCAAGTCCTGAGTACTTATTCAATCCAGAAAACAACATTGATGCAGGCACCGCATACTTTTACATCCTTAAAAATCGTTATTTAAAAGACGTAAAACACCCAACCACGCTTGAGTACAGTATGATCTCTGCATACAACGGCGGCACTGGTGGCGTGCTCAATACTTTTAGTAAGGATAGAAAGCGAGCAATGCGTGACTTAAATTCACTGCAACCGAGTCAAGCTTACTGGGCACTAACAAAGAAACATCCCAATAAAGAGTCGCGCCGATACTTAGAGAAAGTAACAAAATTCAAGAAAGATTTTAACCAAGGTAAAACGTAAGCCTCACTTTTGAATAAAAAAACAACTAACGAACGTTTTTTTTAGTTATTTTCAAAAAAGGTGTTGACGGTTATGCAGAAAATCCGTTTAATAGCGCTCCGTTGCCCGGATAGCTCAGTCGGTAGAGCAGAGGATTGAAAATCCTCGTGTCGGTGGTTCGATTCCGCCTCCGGGCACCACAATTTGATTTGTTGGTGTCAACACTCTTTAACAGGGAGTAGCAACACGGACAAAAGCATAAAGAATTTAGTGTGCCGACTTAGCTCAGTAGGTAGAGCAACTGACTTGTAATCA
>NZ_JBGOOO010000053.1:0-18311 GCF_041439695.1 Vibrio sp. FF266 | reverse complement strand
TTTGAAAAACAATATGTCGCTTAATGCGGTGTCCAGTCTTACTGGAGCAGATCAATATAAAGTAGCCACTTAACTTTCAACATATAGCAAACGACCAAGGCGCCAAGCGGCGCCTTTATCTACTTTAACTCACCAACTCTTTCCCTTAACTGTCAACAATTCTGCCAACCTAGAATTCGCTGTCTCTGCAATCTTCGCATAATCCTCAATAGAAAAATAACCTGGCTCACGTAGCAGTTCCGGAAGTCTTGAACGCTCAAATACCATTACATCATTACCAACTGGAACAGTGCCGATCACGCGGCCATTTTCTAACGTCATTAAAAGCTTGGTTGAAACATTGGTTGGCGTTGGAGCTGTGAGCTCGTTGGTTTCGTTGTTCCAGTATCGCCAAAGAACATCATCACATTCGTTTTGAGGTTGGAGTACTTTGTCGCGATTTCATTACGGATTCGATTAGGTTGAAGCGTTTGGAGCCAGCCAAAGAGTTTTCGAAGTGGGATGCAGATAACTGGGTTGTGCTTATCAATAGAGGGGGTTGCTATAATAGCAACATCCTAATATTTTTATTGCTAGCTAGTTTTCGTGATTGATAGCTCCAATCTAATCCATACCTTCGACTATTGGCTTCATAGGTATGTGAGCTTCGTTATCGTGCTTTGCCTTAAGTACATTATTGTCATTTCATGTTAATTCGTTACAATACCTTTGGAATAAATGAGGGTGCATCTGTATTTGTACCTGAATTTGTACCAAATCTTACATATATCCCCATCAAGTTATCTAACTTTTTGAATTAAATATATTAAATAATTTTCATGTGTTGCTTGGTGTGCAACACCACTGTAAAGGACAAATAATGCCAATTATTACTCTTCCTGACGGTAGTCAGCGTCAATTTGACAACCCTGTATCAACTCTAGATGTTGCCCTATCAATCGGTCCTGGTCTTGCGAAAGCAACCATTGCTGGTCGTGTAGATGGCGAGCGTGTTGATGCTTGTGATCTTATCGAAAACGATGCAAGCCTAGAAATCATCACAGCTAAAGATGAAGTTGATGGCCTTGAGATCGTTCGTCACTCTTGTGCTCACCTTTTAGGTCACGCGATTAAGCAGCTTTTTCCAGAAGCGAAAATGGCGATCGGTCCTACTATTGATAACGGTTTCTACTACGATATCGACCTTGAGCACTCTCTAACGCAAGAAGATCTAGAAAAGATTGAAAAGCGTATGAAAGAGCTAGCGAAGACCAAGTATCAGGTTGTTAAGAAGAAAGTTAGCTGGCAGGAAGCGCGTGACGCATTCGAAGCTCGCGGCGAGACTTACAAAATCGAAATCTTGGATGAGAACGTTTCTAAAGACGATCGTCCAGGCCTGTACCATCATGAAGAATACATCGATATGTGTCGTGGTCCCCACGTTCCACATATGGGCTTCTGCCAACACTTCACACTACTTAACGTAGCAGGTGCTTACTGGCGTGGTAACAGTGACAACAAGATGCTTCAACGTATCTACGGCACTGCATTCCATGACAAGAAAGCGCTTAAGGCTCACCTAGTGCGCCTAGAAGAAGCGGCTAAGCGTGATCACCGTAAAATCGGTAAGCACTTAGATCTATTCCACATGCAGCAAGAAGCACCAGGCATGGTGTTCTGGCATCACAACGGTTGGACTATCTTCCGTGAGCTAGAAGTATTTATTCGTCAGAAGCTGACTGAGTACGATTACCAGGAAGTAAAAGGCCCATTAATGATGGACCGTGTTCTTTGGGAACGTTCTGGTCACTGGGATAAGTACGCTGAAGCGATGTTCACGACTTCTTCAGAGAACCGTGAATACGCGATCAAGCCAATGAACTGTCCTGGTCACGTTCAAATCTTTAATCAAGGTTTGAAATCTTACCGTGATCTACCGCTACGTATGGCTGAGTTTGGCTCATGTCACCGTAACGAGCCGTCTGGCGCACTTCACGGCATTATGCGTGTTCGTGGCTTCACTCAAGATGATGCTCACGTATTCTGTACTGAAGACCAAGTTCAACAAGAAGTTAAAGCTTGTATTGAAATGGTTTACGATACTTACACAACTTTCGGTTTCGAAAACATCGTTGTTAAGCTATCTACTCGTCCAGAACAGCGTGTAGGTTCAGACGAAATGTGGGACCGTGCAGAGGCCGATCTTAAGCAAGCGCTTGAGGCGATGGAGATTGCATACGAGATTCAAGAAGGCGAGGGCGCGTTCTACGGACCTAAGATTGAATTTACTTTGCATGATTGTTTGGACCGTGCATGGCAATGTGGTACAGTGCAGCTCGATTTTGCATTACCAGAACGTTTAGGTGCAACTTACGTAGGTGAAGATAACGAGCGTCACACGCCAGTTATGATTCACCGCGCGATTTTAGGTTCACTAGAACGCTTCATCGGTATTCTTATTGAAGAATACGCTGGCTTCTTCCCAACGTGGTTGGCGCCAGAACAAGCAATTGTTATGGGCATTACAGACAAACAGTCTGAATATGTACAAGAAATTGCGAAAAAACTGCAAAAAAGTGGATTTAGAGTCAAAGCAGACTTGAGAAATGAGAAGATTGGCTTTAAAATCCGCGAACATACTTTGAAACGTGTACCGTTCATGCTTGTGTGTGGTGACCAAGAAATGGAAGCCGGCGAAATTGCAGTACGTACACGTAAAGGTAAGGACCTTGGCAAATTTAAAGTGGATGACTTTATTTCATACATCCAAGCCGAGGTTTCAAGCCGTAAGCTCAATCTGGAGGAATAGCTATTAAAGGCGGAAGACGTGGCCAACAACCGGCCAAACAAAACCAGCACCGTTTAAACGGTGACATTCGTGGCGTTCGTGAAGTGCGTCTAACTGGCGCAGACGGCGAAGCTGTTGGTGTAGTAACAATCGCTGAAGCGATGGAAGCTGCAAATGAAGCTGGTATGGATCTTGTAGAGATCAGCCCTAACGCCGAGCCGCCAGTTTGTCGTGTGATGGACTACGGTAAGTTCCTCTTCGAGAAGAGCAAAGCTGCGAAAGAGCAGAAGAAAAAGCAAAAGCAGGTTCAGATCAAGGAAATTAAATTCCGACCTGGAACTGATATTGGAGACTATCAGGTAAAACTACGCAACCTGACTGGTTTCCTTGAAGACGGCAACAAAGTGAAGGTAACAATTCGCTTCCGTGGCCGCGAAATGGCTCACCAAGAAATCGGTGTTGACGTTCTTAATCGTTTGAAAGTAGATACTGAAGAATTTGCAGTTGTCGAATCTTTCCCAACGAGAATTGAAGGTCGCCAGATGATCATGGTGTTGGCCCCTAAAAAGAAGTAATTAACGGCTTTGCAAGTAATTAAACCCTGCAGCCTCAGGTTGCGGGGTTTTATTCGCCCTAATTACTATGTTATTAACAACTCAACAATGCGGAGTTATTCATCATGCCTAAGATGAAAACCAACAAAGGTGCTGCTAAGCGTTTCCAGAAAACTGCTGGTGGTATTAAGTTTAAGCACGCTGGTAAACGTCACATCCTGACTAAGCGTACTACTAAGAACAAGCGTCAGCTACGTCCGAACTCGATCCTTCCTAAATGTGAAGTTGCTCAAGTTCTACGTATGATGCCATACGCTTAATTCTTTTTAGTTTATAAATTCGTTTAGTTTAGGAGAAGCATAATGCCTCGCGTAAAACGTGGTGTACAAGCTCGTGCACGTCATAAGAAAGTTCTAAAACAAGCTAAAGGTTACTACGGAGCACGTTCACGTGTTTACCGCGTAGCTTTCCAAGCAGTTACCAAAGCTGGTCAATACGCTTACCGTGACCGTCGCAACAAGAAACGTCAATTCCGTCAACTTTGGATTGCACGTATCAACGCGGCATCTCGTCAAAATGGTCTATCTTACAGCCGTTTCATCAATGGCCTTAAGAAAGCATCTATCGAGATCGACCGTAAGATTCTTGCTGACATCGCAGTATTCGACAAAGCAGCATTTGCTGTTCTAGTTGAAAAAGCGAAAGCATCTCTATAATTTAGAGTTAGCTTAAAGGTTTAATAAAAGGAGAACTTCGGTTCTCCTTTTTTATTGCCTGCTATTTGGCTTTGCCGCATTCTCTCGCATCTAATTTTTATTCGCTTGAACAAGCATTCTGGTATATAAACATCTACCTAACCTCTAATGTTAAGCGACCGAGATAAATGACCTCACCTACTACTATGACGTTCTTTGAACGTTTTGAAGCCGATATCCTTTCAGGCAAAAAGACCATTACGATTCGTGATGAATCTGAGCGCGATTACCAGCCGGGCAGTGTTGTAGAAGTATCAACGCTAGAGCAGGGACGTGTATTCTGTAATCTTAAGATCATTAGCGTAGAACCAATCTTGTTTGATGACTTAGGTGAATTCCATGCTCAGCAAGAGAACATGACGCTAGATGTCCTCAAGGATGTGATTCAAGATATCTACCCAGGGATCTCTGAACTGTATGTTGTCTCTTATGAGTTGGTAGCTTAAGCCTGATTGGATTAGATTGACTAGCTAGGGATGGCGATTAATGAGTAATAACCAGCAGACACTGCTTCAGCTTTACTGTCGTGAACAGCAAGCGCAAACGTTACTGTCTAAGAATGACCTTGATAGCGAACTGAGCGAGAGTGCCGATTATTTAAAGTGGTGCGAGAGCAAAAGAAACTTTGTTGAAGAAGATGTCTTAGGGCGGACTTGGGTAAAAAGTTGCCCAGCAGGGTACATTACCGAGGTTCACTTTCATTCTGATGGTAGTCTAACGGAATATCGTTTGTTCGATCGATTTGAAACAACAGGGCAGTGGCAACTAAAAGATGGGTTGTTACACGTCGAGATTTTGAAGGGCGAGAATCGCTACCAGTTTACTGTTGTGGCTCGTGCTGATCTCAATATTCACTCTGCGGTGGAATATAAAAATGGTGAGCTGCATTCGTATCTGAAATTGGTGCAGGCTGAGCGTTAATCCCTTTTAGCCGACCTTGCTTGTCCATTAGAATAAGTGATATTCCAAGAATAAAAAAGCCAACAGTGATGTTGGCTTTGTTGTTTTCAATTCGACCGATTACTTCCAATCAACACGCCATTAAGCTTCGAAGTTCGCCAGTTGAGTATAAAGCTCGCTGTCTTGATCTTGCTTTGCACAAACCGTCAGTAGGTCTTCAATAAAGTACTTCAATGCACGCGCTTCAATTCGACGAATGCCTTGTTGCTGCTCTTCAGTCAGATAACCGTAGATAGTTGCTGCTCCGAAGTCACCAAAGATCATCTGACCTTGCTCGTTAACCAAAGTGTTGTGTGCGTATAGATCACCATGACAAACTTTGTTGGCATGAAGGTGTTCAAACACATCAATCATCTGCTCTGTAATACTATTGATCTTAGCAATTGAAAGCTCGAAGCCTTCGTTGAAGGTATCGCGAGTGCAGCTTTCAAGAGTAGGGGGCAAACCTAGGTTGTAGTAGTTGCTCGGGATAAGCTCCATCACCAATGCTAGGTAGTTCTCTTCATCAACTTGTGCGATAGACTTCACTAGGTTGCTATGTTGGCCTGCTTGAAGACATGCTTCAAGTTCATCATGTGGGTAACCGTCACTGGTCACTTCGCCTTTGAATACTTTAACCGCCACTTCTTGTGGGAAATCAAAGTCACCGTTTAACCAGTTAGCATGAGAAATTACACCAGACGCACCTTGGCCCAGCACTTGATTGAGTGAGTAGCATTGCGAGCTTACGGCAGGCACGCTATCTAAGCTACTTGGATGTTTGCAAAATGGGTTACCCGCAAACGCTAACCAAGCCAGTTTTGGTAGCTTGATAAGGAACTCTGGGAATTCAGTCAGTTGGTTTGCAGACAGACGAACCAGTTCAAGGTTTGATAGGTTTTCCATGCTTTCTGGCAAAACGCGAATCTTGTTGCCTGCTAATGCCAGTTTCTGTAGTCGTGGTCTTTCACCTAGCGAGCTAGGCAGAACCTCGATCTCATTGTCGGTCAGGATTAACCAACGTAGTTGAATAGGTAGAGACTGCTCGCTAACGGTTTTAATTTGATTAGATTTGAAGCCAACCATTTCGAGCTTAGGAAGAGTACCTAGAACATCAGGAAGGTGCGTGAACAGGTTATTCGACGCGAAGATGATACGCAGGTTAGTCAGCTGTGATAGCTCGTCTGGTAAGCTTGATAGTTGGTTTCCATAAAGGTCTAGAACCTCTAGAGAATCGGCAAGCTCTAAGATCTCTAATGGAAATTCAGTGAGCTCTGCTGACAGTTTTAAGTGCTTAATCCCTTTAAGTTGCCCTGATTTAAGTTGTTCTAGAGTATGCAAACCTTAGCCTTATGAATAGATGTTCGAGGCGTGTAGTTTACTTGTCTCAATCGAGAAAGGCGAGCACCGGAACGATGCTCGCTTAACTAAGCTAAGTGAACGAATTTACGAAGGTTAAAGTCGTATATGATTTTGGCTGACGCCGACCTCCTCAACAAAGTCGCTGTCATGACTCACCAAGATAAATGCGCCTTGGTATTCACGCAAAGCGGATGCCAATATTTGTTTTGAGTCGATGTCTAGATGGTTGTCCGGTTCATCGAGTAATAAAAGCGGGGTGTCTTGCTTATGGCTAACGATCAACATCGCCAGTTTCATTTTTTCACCACCACTTAAATGAGCCACTTTTCGGTATACAGAGTCTCGTCTGAACCCAATCCCTGCCAACAAGGTTCGAGCGTCACTTTCTGTTAACCCAAAGCTGTGTGTCATCAAACTATCGAACATGGTGTCGTTGGTGTCTAACAGGCCAAAGTGTTGATCCAAGTATACGGTCGCTCCTAAGCGCTTAATGGATCCGATATAGTTCGAGTGCTGGCCATGAATGGCTTTTAACAGAGTCGATTTTCCGCACCCATTAGCCCCAGTTAGATAACATCGTTCCCCTTGTGATAGAGAGAAGCTAATAGGAGCACCAGAACCAAAACTCATGCGACACTCTTCAACGGTTAATAGTGAGTGTTTTTTAGAACGATTCGCTTGTTGTAGGTACAACGCTTGCGGCTTCAGTTGCTCTTGCTGTTCTTTAAGAGATTGAAGCTTATGTTGGTTTTGATCCTTTAAGTTCCTGTGGCTTGTTGCCGATGCTCCTTGGGTTCGTCCTGCTTTATCTTTCATTGCATCCAATAATATCTTGGGTTGGCTACCTGATTTTCGGAGTCGGTTACCTTGAGATTCACGTTGTTGTGCTTTTTCCTTGTTAGTCTGAGCTTGGCGCTCGAGTCGTTTCTTTTCCGATTGATGATGCGTTATCTGCTTGTCCAGTACTTCACTTTGACTCGACATTTGCGTGAAGTAATCATCGTAATTCCCTTTATAGAAACGCATGCCCAAACTGTTGAGGTGATAGATCCCTTCCATGTGTCTCAACAAGCTTCGATCGTGACTGACGACAAGTACTTTTCCTTCAAACAACTGGCACTGTTCTAGTAACCAATTGCGCCCGTCGCTATCCAAATGGTTTGTCGGTTCGTCGAGAATCAGTATGTCGTAGTGTGATACGAATAAGCGATGAAGCTGCAATAGGGATAGCTGCCCGCCGCTCAATGTATGGCACGGTGTGGTTAATCCACTGGTTATTTTCAATGTGGCTAAAAGTTGCTTTGTGTTCGCTTGTAAATCCCAATCCTCGCCAACGATATTGAAGTGCTGAAGTTCGCAGCTGCCTTGTTCTATGGCATGTAATGCGTCTAACTTTTCGGTGATCCCCAAGAAGTCAGCAATGCTGGTTGTACTATCCAATAGCTTTGAAGGCAACTGGGAGTAAAAGCCGATCGAGCCTTGTCTGGAAACACTGCCTGATGTGGGTTGTGTTTGCCCGACCAGTAACGAAAGCAGTAGTGACTTCCCAGCTCCATTTCTTCCAACTAGACCTGTAAGGCGCGTGTTCAGATTAAAGGTGATGTCTTTGAATAACCACTCACCAGTATCGAGTTGGAATGAGAGATTGTTGGCTAATATAGTAGGCATAAAAATACCTCCCTTTACGTGTAAACGAGTAAAAGGGGTGAGGCGCTTTTCTACATAGACACCAACATGGGAGTCTAAGAATAGATCGCCAAGACGTTACTTAGGTAGATGACCAATCAAAGATAGAAAGCTGCGCTGAGATAATTTCTGTCTTTGAGGTACAGTTCTGCAAGATACATGTTGTCAAAAGACGGATCTTTAAGAACTTGATTTGTCGCGAAAATAGATGACGAAGTAACGCCCACTAACCCCGAGTGTCCAAATGATTTTTATAAAAATAAATCGGATGTCAGGATGTTAGTACTTCATTATGGCGTTATGCTCTTTTGAAATGATGGTGGGATGTTACTGAAAGAGACTGCTTAAAGTCAATATGGTGATGTGATTAAAATGTATCCAAATAATTAAAGCGCCTCATGCCTATATATAGATATAACCATGAGGAGCTTTAGAGTGTTCTTTTAAAGCAAGAGCTTCAAAGAATTTGAAAATTACAGGTTTCGTCCGCCGACAGCTCGCCAGCACATGTCAAAGCTATCGCTGATGTACTTGGCTGACTGCTCTGGTGGTAACTCATTCTGCTCAATCAACCAGTTTGCACAAATCAAAAAGTGGCTGTGGATGAAGTGCCTAACAAGGTTGATGTCTAACACCATCAGCTCACCAGTTTCTTGTCCTTTCAAAATGATCTCGTCTAACGATGCGAACATCTTTGAAACAATCACTTCTCGAGTTTGAGTCGTCGGGTCGAAATGAACATTGGTGAAAAACTTCATCGCAACTGGATTTTTTAAAGCCCATTCAAGCCCTGTAATCCACATGAACTTAAAGGCTTGGTAGCGATCTTGTTCAGCGATTTCTGTGTGCTGGTCAAGGGTAGAAAATAGCTCTATTTTCAGTTCACGAAACAGTTCATCAATCAGTAGAGACTTGTTCTCAAAGTGATGAAACAGTGTCGCTTTTGCGACGCCTGCTGTTTTCGCTATTTGTCCTGTAGATGTGCCCTCTAGCCCTTGCTGAGAAAAAAGCAGGAGTGCAGCATCTAGGATTTTTTGTCTTTTAGTGATCATCTATTGAGTACTTTGAACAGAATCTTTTTAATTGGGTTGTTGTAAGGAGGGTGCATTAACTTGGTGAAGTTAATTTTACCTCTACTTAGAACGGTTTTAGCATGACTAAAGGTCTTAAAGCCTTCAATGCCATGGTAGTGTCCCATGCCTGAAGGGCCTATACCACCGAACGGCGCGTCTTCTGCAGCCACATGCACCAAAGAATCATTAATACACACGCCGCCAGAGTGCGTGCTCGATAAGATTAGATCTTGAGTCTGCTTATCATGACTCATCAGGTACAAAGCAAGCGGACGTTCTCTTGCTGTGATGTAGCTGATCGCTTCTTCAATAGAGTCATAAGGCACGATAGGCAGAATAGGGCCAAACAACTCTTCTTGCATCGCGACCATGTCGTCGTTCACTTCGGTTAGAAGGTGTGGCGTCATTCTGTGGTTCACATCGTCTTGTGATTGCTCGGTGACAGTGTGAATAACCGCACCTTTAGACTGAGCATCTGCAATCACACCCTTCAAACGATTGTATTGGCGCATATCGATCACTGAGGTTAAGTCTTTGCTTTCAATACCGGCTTTATACAGCTTTTTGAAGTACTGCTTATAAGCTGTGATGAACGCGTCGGCTTTTTCTCGTGGCAATAAGATGTAATCGGGTGCCACGCAAATCTGGCCAGCGTTTAAGCTTTTTGCAAACAGGATGCGTTCAACGGCGTCAGCCACATCAAAGTCAGGGGCAATAATCGTTGGAGACTTACCGCCCAATTCCAAAGTTACTGGCGTTAAGTTGTTGGCAGCTGCTCTCATTACGTGCTTACCCACAGAGGTTGACCCTGTGAATAGAATATGATCAAACGGGAGTTGGCTAAATTTCGCGGAAACGTCAGCTTCACCTTCTATAATCGCAACCTGATCTTCGTTAAAACCCTCAGCCAACATCGCTTTTAAAACTCGGTTGGTCGCTGGAGTGAACTCAGACATCTTGAGCATTGCAGTATTACCTGCCGCCAACGCAGTGATGAGGGGCCCTAAAGAGAGCATCACCGGGAAGTTCCAAGGAACAATGATACCGACAACACCCACTGGCTGATAATGAACGGTGATCTTCGCGGGTGTCAGCATTAAGCCTGCTTTTCTGCGAGATGGCTTCAACCATTTCTTAAGGTTCTTCAGGCTGTAATTGATCTGGTGAAGAGAAGGGGTGATATCAGCAATCAAGCTGTCGTGTTTTGCTCGATGGCCATAATCTTCAGACACCGCATCAATCAATTGCCCTTGGTAGCGCATTAGCAACGCTTTTAATTCCGAGAGGTTTTTTCTTCTCTGCTCAAGCGTTGGATTAACATTACTGCGGTAGTGATTTTTTTGTCGGTTGAATGTTTGATCCATGTCGTTGATGTTCGACGTGGTTGGTTCAAGGTCTAGATTATGGCTCATAGTATCCCCTAAATTCTAAGGCTGACCGATTGGTCGGTCAGTTGAGTTTACAAGAAGATCGAATCGAATACAAGATATGCACGAGAAAAGTTCAATAATTGAGCGGCTACAACATTGAAGTGAGCGAGTTTTAGTTGGAAGAACGAAGTGTTTATAGGTATCGAATTACGGGATACAAGTTGTGTTTGTGATAGCGAGAGTTCAGATTGGGAAGTGCGCATATTTGTCACAACCCTGACTTAACTTGACCAGGTTAGCTAAGAATTTTATGTGTCTTTGGTATTTTATTCACCTGATTCTTTGTTAGAAAGTGCTTTAAATCTAATGCACTTCAGCCTGTTTTTTGGCCTAAAACCTTGTAATACCTTACCTGTCACTTTAAGTCGGGTCGACGATAAAAAAACGTAATCGTAACCACAAATATCAATGGTTGGACTCACTCTTAATAATATCGGTTAATGCAGCCAACAAATCGTTTTCGAACGTTTTTTGTTGGGTTCTACCTCGCTATTCCAATGAGGTATCTTCTGTCGATGGCCCTATAGTGTGAGGTCTCTAGAATTGGAAAATTCGGTTAATTTGGAACGCATCCGTGCTGAGTATAATGTAAAGCACTGGAGCCAAGGTTTTTATGGAATTGATGATAATGGTGAGGTGTATGTATCACCGAGCGAAACCGATCATCAAGTTCCGCTAAGTCAGATCGTAAAACAGTTAGAGCAGAGAAATATTGGTTTGCCTGCTCTTGTGCGTTTTCCTCAAATAGTGCATCAACGTGTGCACAATATCTGTAACGCATTCAACCAAGCGATCGACGAATATCAGTACGATAACCGTTACCTACTTGTTTACCCGATTAAAGTTAACCAACAGAAAGAAGTGGTTGACGAGATCTTAGCGAGCCAAGCTCAATTAGAGCAGAAGCAGCTTGGTTTAGAGGCGGGCAGCAAGCCTGAACTATTAGCGGTATTGGCACTGGCTCAAAAAGCGAGCTCTGTGATCGTGTGTAACGGTTACAAAGACAGAGAATACATCCGTCTTGCGCTTATTGGCGAAAAGCTAGGCCACAAAGTATTTATCGTTCTAGAGAAGTTGTCAGAGCTTGATCTTGTCCTTTCTGAAGCAAAAGCGCTTGGCGTGAAACCTCGTTTAGGTCTACGCATTCGTCTTGCATCTCAAGGTGTAGGTAAATGGCAAGCAAGTGGTGGTGAGAAGTCGAAATTCGGTTTGTCTGCATCACAAGTATTGACCGTTATTGAACGCTTGAAAGCAGAAGATCAACTGGATGTTCTAGAGCTAGTACACTTCCACCTTGGCTCGCAAATGGCGAATATTCGTGATGTACGAAATGGTGTGAGCGAAGCGGCTCGTTTCTACTGTGAACTGCGCGATATCGGTGCTCAATTGAAGTACTTAGATGTTGGTGGTGGTTTGGCGGTTGATTACGACGGCACACGTAGCCAGTCTTCAAACTCAATGAACTACGGCTTGCTTGAGTACGCTCGCAACATCGTAATGACAGTAGGGGATATTTGTAAGCTCTACAATCAGCCGCAACCTGTGATCATTTCTGAATCTGGTCGTTCGTTGACTGCGCATCACGCTGTGCTTGTTACTAACGTGATCGGTACAGAAAGCTATTCTCCGGAAGATATGGCGGCTCCAGAAGCTGACGCACCAATGTTGCTAAACAACATGTGGAAGAATTTCTTAGAGCTAGATGCGGGTAATGATGACCGCGCGCTGATTGAGATCTACAACGACACGCAGAGTGATATCGCAGAAGCGCACAATCAATTTGCCACAGGCATGCTGAATCTTCAGCACCGTGCTTGGGCAGAGCAGATGTCTTTGCGTATTAACTATGAACTTAGTTCTCGTATGAGCACTAAGAACCGTTATCACCGTCCAATTTTGGACGAGTTGAGCGAGCGTTTAGCCGACAAGTTCTTCGTGAACTTCTCGCTGTTCCAATCGTTGCCAGATGCTTGGGGTATCGATCAGGTGTTCCCTGTATTGCCTCTAAGTGGTTTGGATAATGCGGACGAGCGACGCGCTGTAGTACTGGATATTACTTGTGATTCTGACGGTACGATTGACCAGTATGTTGATGGCCAAGGTATTGAAACGACTCTGCCAGTTCCTGCATGGAACCCAGATGAACCATACCTGATGGGCTTTTTCTTAGTAGGCGCATACCAAGAGATCTTGGGTGATATGCATAACCTATTTGGTGATACCCACAGTGTAGTGGTGAATGTTGATGAAAGTGGCCAAGCGAATATCGACTACATCAATGAAGGCGATACGGTTGAAGACATGATGCGTTATGTTCACATTGATACGGATCTGATTCGTCAGAACTACAAAGATTTGGTCACGGCGAAAGTACCAGCACAAGAGCAGCAAAGCGTACTTGAAGAGTTAGAGCAAGGCTTGATGGGTTACACCTATCTTGAGGATTTTTAATGAACGATCTATTTACCAAACCAGATTACTCGCTGTATTCCAATGCGATGACGTTTATGCGTCGTCCACTGGTGCAGAACCCAATCGATAACGACGCTGACGTGGTTGTGTTGGGCGCGCCGTTAGATATGGCGACATCAGGCCGCCCGGGTGCTCGCATGGGGCCTGATGCGATTCGTCGTGCGTCGGTAAACTTGGCGTGGGAAGGCAAAAAATTCCCTTGGGACTTCAATGTATTTGAACACACCTCGGTGATTGATGCTGGCGATCTTGTGTTTGATTGCGGTGATGCTGAAGACTTAACTCAGCGTTTAGAAGCAGCCGCTGATGCGATTCTAAACAGTGGTAAAACACTGTTAGGTTTAGGTGGCGATCACTTCATTACACTGCCTTTGCTAAGAGCATACGGCAAGAAGTACGGTGAGATGGCTCTGATTCATTTTGACGCGCACACTGATACTTACAGTCAGGGCAGTCGTTACGATCACGGCACCATGTTCTACCATGCGCCAAATGAGGGGCTAATCTCGCCTGAGCATTCTGTGCAAATAGGTATTCGTACAGAGTATAAGCAGGAAGGTCACGGCTTTAATGTTATTAATGCGATGCAAGCGAATGACATGAGCGTGGATGAGATCATTGCTCAAGTAAAAGGTATTGTTGGCGACAAACCTGTTTATGTAACGTTTGATATTGACTGTCTAGACCCTGCGTTTGCTCCGGGTACTGGGACACCAGTGTGTGGTGGTTTGAATTCAGATAAAGTGCTCAAAATCATCCGTGGCTTACAAGGTATTAACATGGTTGGTATGGATGTAGTAGAAGTGTCTCCAGCCTATGACCAAAGCGAAATTACCGCTCTAGCTGGTGCAACTATCGCACTTGAGCTGCTTTACGTTTGGACGGCAAATCGTTTAACAAAATAAAATAGTTAGCGAGCCATGTTGAACGTGACAATCTCGTTTTACAGATAAACACCATATTGCGGTACATGATCTTCTAAAAGCCGCCCGAGTTAAACTCGGGCGGCTTTTTTGTATCTATTGTTTTGTCCTAAAACGTATTCCTTTTGATATGTGTATATCCAATGATAAGTCATGACTATTGTTCCTCCATAGCACCTTAATATGTTGATGGGCATATATGAAATTGGCGAAATATACGCTTAATAAATGGTTTTTCATCCGCTTTGTGCTGAACATTGTCTCAAGTTTGGGACTACTCTCTGCTTTATTGCTATCACATCGTTTGCCTCAAGCAATGTCTTATATTCGCTCATGATTTATCTACTTTATTCCTGTATATCTTTATAGGATTAAAGAGATGTAACATCGCTGTGAGTTTATTTGCATATAAATCAATGCACTACTAACGTTTAATTTGTGTTTTAGAAATCCATAGAGAATAAGTGAATTTGTGAAAAGGAGTCTCTTAGCACAGACATGGCATTTTTTATGGGGAAGACTAGGCTTAACAGTAAGTAAACTATAAAAAAAACAGGTTAAATACTTATCTCTTTTCAACTCGAAGAGGCACAACAAAAGATTGGCCATTGATGAGGGGTAAGTATGAATTTGAGTAAAGCCTGTAATGATTAACAAAAATAATTTGTACAGCTCTAGATAAGAGTGCTTGTGATAACGGGGGATATATGGATATTGAGGTTTCGCGCCAAGCTGCGGTTGTTGAAGCAGTAAGTGGGGATGTGGTTGTAGTAACACCTGACGGCAACCCAAAAAAAGTTCTAGTTGGCGATATCATCCGTGAAAATGAGATAGTCATTACCGCAAATAATGCAGAACTTGTATTGGGTGCTCCAAATGGTGAGGTTCTGGTTGGCGATAATTGTGTTGGATGTATTGACCAAGAATTGTCTTGGGCAGATGCCCCAATCGCCGGAGAGGTCAACTTCGATTTAGAGCAATCTGACGACGGAGCCTTTACTGACGATGATATTGCGGCAATCCAAGAAGCTATTTTAGGCGGCGCCGATCCTACTGAAATTTTGGAAGCAACGGCTGCTGGTGAAGGGCTAGGCTCTGCAAATGCTGGCTTTGTTACGATTGAATACAATAATATTCAAACTCAGCCCTCGACATTCTTTGAGACATCAGGGCTTGCGAAAGAAGAGGTAGAGGAAACTCGAGAGGAATTTAGAACGATCACCCGTTCAGCTGGTGGTCAATCGATCAGCGGATCAGTCACTGAAGGTTCTATTTCTGGCAATACCTACCCCCAATCTATTACGACCACAGAAACGATTATTGCGGGCAGTTTAGCTCTAGACCCAGATTCTTTTGTCCCAGACACACTCTCCCTTGCTTCACTCCTAAGTGAGCTTAATAACGACATTACATCAAGCGGCCAAGTTGTCACGTTTACTTACGACTCGGTAACGAATTCCATTGTTGGTGTTCAAGGTACTGACGAAGTATTACGTATCGATATTGATGCTACTAGTGTTGGCAATAATATCGATATCTCATTAACCACCACGATTTCTCAATCTATTGATCATGTTCCGTCTATCGGTGGTGGGCAGGTCTCTTATACTGGCGATCAAATTAACTTTGCTTTTGATATTCAAGGTGAAGACTCCGCAGGAAACCCAATAGCATCACCAATTAATGCGCTGGTTACTTTATTTGACGGAGTGAATCCGTCTGCTGAAAGCGTGAATATCAATAATGTAGAAACGAGTAGTGCACCTATTGAAGGCACTTTTTCTAATATTGGAAGTGATAAACTTCAATCTGCTGTCTTTGCTGCAAGTGCGTTAGAAGAGTTTGATGGGCTGCTCAGTGATAACCAAAATACGGTTGCAAGACTGTCTGATGACGGAACAACGATCACTCTGTCTATTCAAGGGAGAGGTGAGGTTGTTCTCACAATCTCTCTCGATACCGATGGCACATATAATTTCCAACAGTTTAAACCAATAGAAGAAGTGAGCTCCGACACGCTTTCATTCTCTCTACCGATCACGGTTACCGATTTTGACCAGGATGTCGTAACGAATACGATTAAGGTTGATATCTCTGATGGTGATAGCCCGTTCATTATTAATGTTGATGGCATCGATGTTGATGAGTCAGGCATTGTTGGCGGCTCACAAGAAGGAACAACCCCAGTAGGCGGTATTGGCAGTATCACAGCAAGTGTTTTTGAAAGTGACATTATTGACCATTACGAACTTGAACCGACTGAATTTAATACAGCGGGAGCCTTGGTTTCCAATGGTGCTGCCGTTCAATTAGAGTTAGTTAGTCAAACCAATGGTGTGAGAACGTATGAAGGTTATGTTGAGGTCAATGGATCTCGAATTACGGTCTTTGACGTTAAAGTCGATAGTCCATCATTGGGGAATTATGAATTTACTCTGTACGAATCGCTTTCACATCAAGGTTCTGAAGGTGAGTTGCTAACCTTTGTATTGCCCATTTACGCGGTTGACGCGGATGGCGACCGCTCTGCACTATCTGGTGGGTCAAATACACCAGAAGCTGCTGAGATCTTAATCAGTGTAAAAGATGATGTGGTCGAACTCATCGATAATGTCGTTTCCGTCGATGAACCGACTTTGGCGGGTGATACTGTTGTTTCTTATAATCTATTCAACTTTGAGGGTGCGGATGGTTCGACAATCCAATCATTGTCTTACGATGGGGTCGAATACAAGTTAGACCAAAATCTACTCCCAGATGCGGCACAAACTTTCCCATTTACAGAAGGGGTTGCAACGATTTCACTCAATGGTGATTTTAGTTTTGAAGTCGCTCGTGATATCAACCACTCAAGCAGCGAAACCATAGTAAAACAATTTGCCTTTTTAGCTGAAGATGCTGATGGCGACGAGAGCTTCTCAACGCTTGATCTTAGTATTACTGATGGCCAAGATCCGGTAATTAACCTAGTTCCACCAGTGACATTATCTGAAACGAATCTTGGTGATGGATCTTCGCCAAGCGGAAATGCGGTTAGCGCCACTGAAACGATTACGTTTACAGCCGGTAGTGATGATGTCGCGAGTTTTCGAATTGATCCAAACTTGTTCAATACTAATGATACGCTCAAATCGAATGGGCTTGTCGTTGAACTCAAGGAAGACCCCCAGAACTCAGGTACTTACATAGGTTTTGTTAACGATGGGGTAAACCCTGATGTCCCAGTATTCACGATTAGCTTTTCTACAAGTACATTAGGGGAATACACCTTCACGCTGCTTGAAGCGTTAGATCATGAAGATGGCCTTGCAAATAACGACCTGAGCTTTGAACTGCCTGTTTATGCCGTGGACACTGATGGCGATAACTCGCAAATTTCCCCGCTTACAATGACCATCGGTGATGATGTGCAAATCATGAAAGATGGTGTGCTCAATATTGTTGAACCGACGGTTGCGGATTTGGCTGCTGGTAAGGTGACGACTGCCACCATTGATGTGATGCCTGATCAGAGTGCTGATGGCGCGACCATTACCCAGATCACGTATGATAATACCGTTTACACCTTGAATCAGGGCTTAACGGGAGAGCAGCTTATCACTGTGCCTGAGGGAAAACTGTTTGTTACCCTTGAAGGTGAAATACGCTTTGAACCCAATCGCGATTTAAACCACACAAGCAGCGAAGATATCGTTAAGACGATCGTGGTGACGTCAAGTGACTTTGATAAAGATCCGGTGACATCCACCGTTACTTTGACCATCACCGATGGTGATATTCCAATCATCAATACTATTCCAAGCGTCACGCTATCAGAATCCAATCTAGCCGATGGCTCGGCAGCAAGCACCGTGCCTGTGAGTCAAACTGAGATTATTCAGTTTACCAATCAAAGTGATGATGTAGTCAAGTTCCGTATCGACCCTGCTCAATTCAACACCAACGACGCGCTTAAATCGGGCGGGTTAGCCGTCGAGTTACGTGTCGATCCACAAAACAGCAACCAGTACATTGGCTTTGTGAAAGATGGATCCAACCCAGAAGTTCCCGTCTTTACTATTAGCTTTTCTACCAGCACGGTGGGTGAGTACACCTTTACTCTACTTGAAGCATTAGATCATGCTGATGGCCAAGCAAAGAACGATCTGAGCTTTGAGCTTCCTGTACTTGCGGTCGATCGTGATGGTGATGATTCATTGATGTCGCCATTGAAAGTGACGGTTAGCGATGATGTGCAAGGCATGCAAAACCAAACGTTAACCATTACTGAGCCAACGGTGGCTGATTTGGCTGCAGGTGTTGTTACGACAGGCACTGTCGATGTGATGCCAGTGCAAAGTGCAGATGGTG
>NZ_JBGOOO010000052.1:12625-20806 GCF_041439695.1 Vibrio sp. FF266 | reverse complement strand
TAAGAAAACAAGCCCTTATTCGAACTTATTCAAAGACAGAGAGATCAACGAGGAGAGAGGACGAGGTGCCTCGAACGAAGAGAGAAGTGCCTTGGGTGATTGTTCTCAGGAACGTAGAAGCTCATCGAGCAGGCTCGATAAAGCAACTCAAGTTGTCGACAGAGGAGCAAAACGAAGGAATAAACCGAGCGGAGCGAGAACGTCCCAGTGAAGAAGCATCAACAACAGAACCACTCTATTAGAGATAAAACGAAGCACACGTGATAAAAATCAAGTGATAACGACCAGAAAATGAACCATGACCTATGTCCTTATACAATTCATCTCACCTTTCTCTTTGAGAAAGCGTTCATACCTCCTTTTTACTGTGCCACGATCGAGTCCCAATACCTTTGCAGCATAAGTATAGTTTCCTAGGGAATGAATCATGCATTCATCCAACAGCCCCCCTCCACCGCTTTCATCACCACACTCATATCAGGATCGCTATTAGAACTGACATAAACCAACAATCGAGCAGCAAGACATTTCCGAACTTTCAACAGATCGACTAGCATTTGCTTTTCAGTCCTATGCAGTAGCAGATGAATAACTTCCTGATCATCAATATGACCCACTTCCACTCGATAGGTTCCTGTACCTTGGACTTTATCAATCAACGTATTTAATCGATGAGTTTTAACCTTCTTAGAAAAAGGTTTCATTTTCTAACATTGAGGCAAAACACTGCTGTTCAAAGAGAGCGGTCAACATGATGTAGAGCTCATCCTAATGAGTGAATTTGGCTTGATAATTGAGGTTAATTTCGTTCATTTGCCATAAATTTTCCTCTAGGTGGCCCTTGGCATTCCTGCCTAT
Organism: Vibrio sp. FF266; assembly: GCF_041439695.1. Classification (NCBI taxonomy): domain Bacteria; kingdom Pseudomonadati; phylum Pseudomonadota; class Gammaproteobacteria; order Vibrionales; family Vibrionaceae; genus Vibrio; species Vibrio sp. FF266. The sequence continues at coordinate 19,948 of NZ_JBGOOO010000052.1, read as the reverse complement.
ACTCAGCATGGTCTTCAGCTCTTTCTTACATTTAGAATATTGAGGCTGTTTTATCTTTGGCTTGATGAACTCTACCAAAAACTCATTTCTTTTTTTTGTAGGCCAATAGGCTTGGCTTTGGTCAAATGAATAATAACGAGAGGGGAGGCGTTTGAAATCGTTTGGTCTATTGCTTGATAGTACTTTAAGTTAAGGCTCATGAATGGTCGCTAACTCTTATAATCCGGTGGAAGAACGTCCGAAAAGCCTGAGCTCAAGGTAGTCAAGGTGATACAACCGCGCCTCAGCCCAAACATAATTAACAATTAAGGCGTGACTTGAACACGCTAAGAATAACAAGGTTAATCTCGTTATTTAAGTTTATTCAGTACGTTGAAGAATTCTTTGAATTCAACCGTAAATAGAGCACCGACTATTACTGGTAGACCGCTATTAAAAGCGGACCTGCTTAAATTTCCCAACGCCGATAGCAGATCGCTCTTTTAAAATCACGTCTAGTGCTCTCTCAAATACGTACTTATTGCCCTTAATTAAGTCTCGTGCACCACCACTGTTAAACCAGATGAAAGAATAATATTCAGAGTAATTTGATAAGGTTGTTTTGAAAACAACCCCCATTGTCCCCGTTTAGACACCCATCAAACTTAAACCTTTATTAATTAAAAATATTCTTAAAAGGTTTAATTTGTATCTTTAGTGCTTTATATTGGTTACATGAAATTAAGGCATTAAGGGCACCCAATGACCACCATCATCGATTCATTAGAACTTGTTTGTGAACGTATGCAGCAAGAGCAGTCAGATCTGAAAGCCGTTATCAAAGAGCGTATGCAGATCAAAGTAACTGATACAGAAATTGAGGGGAGTGTCGATAGGCTTATCTATAATCACTCATTGAAGAAGAAAGAGCTTCAAGAGCTGTTTGGCTTATCTCGTGTGACCTTCAATTCTAGAATAGATGAAGCAACCGAGCAGGGCGTCGTTGGCGCTCCTATTATCCAAGGACGCACTCACCTGTATAATCGCTTCGACGTCGCCAATATGATGGAGTTCATGAACTTTCCTAAGTACAACCAGCGCTTTGAACCGACAACCGTTGTAGTGGAAAACCATAAAGGGGGCACTGGCAAATCCACCACGACAGTAACCCTAGCGACCACTGCTGCGCTTGATCTTAATCTTAATGCACGCTGCCTAGTGATAGATTTAGATCCCCAAGGCTCAACAGGCCAAAACCTGATTCATCAAGCCGACGATGAATCAGTCTACATGACAGCTGTTGATATCGCGCTAGCAGGCCAAGAGCCCGAAGGTGATTTTTCTCAATACCTTAATGACTACCGTTATGACGAGTTAGTTAAAGCGATTCCGTTTAAGACTCACCTCCCTAACTTAGATGTGATTCCTGCCTTCCCATCAGACGAACGCTTTGTCGATTCTTACTGGGGGCAAGATGAAATAGGTCAACGGAATTTGCTGAGTGTGTTGCGTGAAAAAATCTTACCCATACTTAAAGAAGAGTACGACCTAATCTTCATCGATACGCCCCCACAGAACTCTCCAATTCTCTGGGCAGTGAATGAGGCGGCTGATGCGGTCTTGATTCCAGTCACCCCACGAGAGTTTGATTTTGCCTCAACGAGTAACTACATGGCCACTATGCCAGGTACATTTAGAGCATTACCATCACAAGGAAAAAATTTAAAGTGGGCTAAATTGCTTCCAGTGAACTTCGATGAGAAGAGCGCTCATGAAGTTAAAGTGTTTGATAAATTGCTGCGTGCGGCGCAAGGGCATTTATTATCAACAGCGATCCGTCACTCTGAAGCGTTTGTCGCGGCTGCGGAAAGCAACCGTACAGTACTGGATATTCGAAAATCAGAGCAGATTTGTAGTGGTAAACAATTTGATTTAGCTATGACATCGGTGAATGCCGTGTACCACCAATTCATCACTGAAATTAAGCAGCTAGCAACAAAAGGGCTATAACATGTTACGACCTCAAGACAAGCGAACCGGCTTTAACCAAGGCAATCAATTAGGAAAACGAGTTAAAGCCGAACCCCCTAAAAAAACATTCACGTTTGCTAGCGGTAAAACAGCCACTGCAGAAAGAGTGGTGGTTAAATCAGATGAACTTGAAGTTAAAACTGCAATTCACCCTTTAAATCCACGTCGCCAAGATTCGCTTACGCTTGATGCTGTGCGTGATATATTACCAAGCGTTCAGGAAGAGGGCGTACATACTGAAGGCGTCGCGACCAAAGACGGGCAGGGCACTTACCAGTTACTTGATAGCTCACGTCGCCGTTTCACTTGCATCCATGCTAAAAAAGATTTACCTCTATGGGTTATTGAAGGGGAGATCGACCAAGCTGATTTGCTCGCTTTTATTCAAACTACTCAATCTGTAAAGCGCTTGTCTTACCGAGAATTGGGAGCTGATTACAAAAGCGTGATGCAAGCACAAGGCTTTACGAAGCTCGATGAACTAGCTGACTATCTGAATATTGGACGTGAAACTTGCCGAAAGCGCTTTGCTGCAGCATCAGTTGATCAGCGTTTGATTGAGGTCTTTCCTGATTGCGAAGGGATCCCAAATGGTTACTACGCTAAGCTGGCTAAAGTGGAAAAGCAGTTAGATAAAGAAGGTACTACAACGGCACATTTCATCAGTTCACTTAAGGTGGATGTAGATAATTTAGTCTCTGTAGAAGATAAACAAAAGCAAGTTCTTGCTCAGATGGAGTCGAAGCTTTTAAAGGGTAAAGATAAAATAAGCTGGAAGACTAAACCATTAGCGCTGTTCGATGACAAGAACAAGTATGCAAAGGTATCTCACAGCAGTGATAAGCGGGGGCTTAAGATTGAATTGAGTAGATTGCCCGTTGATGTGTATGACGATATCATACGGTTTGTTTCTGAAAAAGTGCAAGATAAGTAAATAACAACCCCGCCAATGAGCGGGGTTTTTAATGGGGACAATGGGGGTTGTTTTGCCCTATTAACAACAAACCACCTCATTATTTAGATGTCATAACAAAGTTGATGAATATAAAACTTGAGATCAGTATCACTGAAGGTAACAAATTTTTAGTGTTAGCTGCAAAACACTAAAAATCTGTTACCTGAAAATCATAATTCCATTAACTCTAACCTGTGATAGAAAATAGAATCAAACTGCATATCTGCAGGCATTACGATAATACCCATCCTAACACTTTCAATGGCGAGTTTATGGTGTTTACTTAACTCACCATTGACAGGGTATGAAAGTACAATATTAAAGGCTTCTTTTGCGAGTTTTAACATCGGGTTATCAGGTGCTAGCTCTTCAGCTAACTTTGCTCTTTCCAATGCCTCACCTTTATTGTCACTTTTTTGCTTCCATTGGAAAAGGAACTCAAGCGCAACAATACTCTTTCCTCGATAACGAGCTTTATAACCATACGATCCAGACTCTTCATCAACCAAAAAGCTTAGCTCTTTTCTCACTTCTTCGTTAGAAGCAAGCTCTTCGATTGGCTTACGAATACATCGTTCCATGAAGACCTTGTTGTTGGTATAACTGGATTTGGTTAACTTCCCTTGCTCATCTAAGAGACCGAATAAACCATGTAATTGCGCTATCGATTGCTCATGCAACTTCATTCCAGGCTTTTTAAAGCGAGATAGAATAGTGTAAAGGCGCTTAGAATGTTCTGACTTCAAACTACGAAAAGATAAATGGTTAATTTGAGCGTGGCCAGCTGACTGAGCAAGATAAGCATCCATTAATTCAGCGTTAGGCACCATAATTAGCGCCCCTTTTTTATACGCAACTCGACTAAAAAGAGGCATAAAATCAAATTCTTGATCAGCATCGTTCATTAAGCCTACTTTGCGCGATGAGAGCCTTTTAGCCATAGGCTTTAATGTTGGATAAAGCTGCTTTGCTGAAAGACCAAACCACTCCTTTAACACTTCAGATTGAAACGTATATTCAGGTGCGTATACGTGTCGACCTTCCTGATACGCAACCCAATGGTCTTCGTGTAGTCGAGAGAGGAAGAGTGCAAATGTATCATGCTCTCTCGCCGTCAGTCCTAGCTGGCTAAAAACTAAAGCATGGCTTTTCTTAAAAAAGTCATTAGGCAATTCACGGTAGTCTTCAGTTGTGATCAACTGTCGATGGTCAGTCATAGTAATTAGTTTCAGGTAACAGATTATTAGTGTAGTACAAGGATAAGACTAAATTTCAGTAACCTCAAGAACGTAATTCACAATTTTAGACTAAATTCCTGTAACCTTAATAGAAATACTAAAATGAAACACTCAATATCAAGACTTATGGGATAAAGTCTGTTTGGACACTAAAAAAATGTAACCTTCACACTAAAATTTAGATCAATAACACTAATTTCTTGTTACCCCCAGACTAATTAAAAGATCAACAAGACTAACTACAAGATCAATCACACTAATAATATGTTGCCAAAACCTCAATATCATTATGATTTTAAAGTGTTTTTTAGCAATTATAGATCTTATATAAATTATAGATCATATAGAGGTTATATACTGTTATAGAGATTGTGGATAATGTGGATAAACTCAATTTAGTAAATAAAAAAACTACTTATCCACATAAAATAAAGAATATTAGAAAAACTAGCTTAACGTTCATCGATCAATGTTTTTCTACTTTCCTACTACGGACTTCCAATTTCCGTAAGTATTGGTGCCATAGAGAGTAACGAATGCATAAACCTGACGGGCAACGCTTTGGCGTTGCTTTGTCGGATTTGTGTATGGACAACTATTCGCTCGTTCCTCACGAAAGTTGTCCATACACAAATCTAGGTTTAGAAACCTTCAATATATGATCTGAGGGAGATCTTTTAATCTCGTTGTATATTGGGGCGACAAAAAGTACGGTTCATCAGCCACTTCTGAGTGGCTTTGTTTCCGTAATCAACCCACTTTGTCTTTTGATGTCATTAGGCGAATCGATAGCTCTCGGTCATACCAAGCTGCATAAATCGATTTAATATTGATGCCGCTTGCATCATTTCCTGTTGTTGATTGTTAAAGTCTCTACTGTGTAATTTGGGGCCAATAATTGTTTTGTAACGCTACATTGCATTATCTGAGACATTCCGTTTTCCATACTGCTTTGTCTTTTGCCTGCGCGTGGGACTTAATGCAGAGTACACCACCAAATTGCTCACCCTTTTAGGGTTATGAGCGTCGTCAGCATACAGATTTTCTTTGGGAGGAATCGCTATGCCAGTTTCTGGAAATTCGCTCGCTAATGCGTCATAGACGTCATCGGTATCGTATATTTTATCTGCTGAAATATGGCCAACTTCCACATCAACTTGCCCACACAATTCTTCGACAACCTGAAAATGGTTCTATCGCAAACTTTGAAGCTTTAGGTTAGGATTTGTTCAATTTCCACTCAACACTCTGAATCGTCATGTTTAAAGGCTGCCACTTTCCCTCTGAAGTCATTCTCGAAACCGTACGCTATCTCTATCTGGCAGGGTAGTTGTCACTGTTAGAATTTAACCAGTTTGGGCGATAAAGAGTAATTGTGTCTCGTATCTCAGTAGAAAGAAAAGAAGCTATTACCTCCATATTCGATGTCAGTTAAAGAAGTGTCAGAAGACGAAGGAATTAGCACTGCGCCCCTGTATCATTGGCGCCAGCAACTCAGACATTCAGGAGCCGCCGTCCCAAATACCAACACTTCATCAGAGCAGTGGTCTGCTCAAACTAAACTTGCCATTATCGCTAAAACCTACTCAATGACAGAAAGTGAACTCAACCAATATGATCGTGAAAAAGGTCTTTTTCCAGAACAAATCCAAAGCTGGCGCCGCGAATGTATGCAAGGGTTTAAGTCGAGTAAAGAGCGGGAAGCTGAAGCAAAGAAGCAGGCTAAAGCTGACAAACTTGAAATCAAAGAGTTGAAGAAAGATTTACGACTCAAAGAAAAAGCAACCGATGAAAGGCAGACCATAGTGACGATTATCCTTGAAGCGAAGCAATGCGGATGCCGTTTAGAGCCAGCTTGCCATGAAGTTCAAATTGACTTGAGAACGTATCGTCGCTGGTATCAGCAAGGTGAAGTCCAAGCTGACAAAAGGCCATATGCATCAGACCAGAGCCTGCTAACAAGCTGTCGCAGGAAGAGCGTGAGGTGTGTAACCGCTCTGAGTTCGCAAGCTTGCTTCCAACTCAAATCGTCCTGACACTGCTTGAGAGAGGTGAGTATATCGCCTCTGAGTCGATCTACTATTGAGTGCTGAGTACGCAGGGGCAACTTCACAAACGAGGTCGTCAGCGGAGCAGACAGAAGCAAACGAAGCCAACCAGTTACACAGCGACGGACTCGAACCAATTTTATGCATTGGATATCAATCACTTACCTTCAAGGGTTCGAGGCCAACACTATTACCTGTATGTCATTGAGGATATCTACAGTCGAAAAATTGTTGGTTATGAAGTGTATGAGCATGAATGCGGTGAGCTGGCGTCACAACTTCTGCAACGAACGTTGATGCGAGAGCAATGCTTCAATCAAGCACTGGTTCTTCACTCAGATAATGGCGCACCGATGAAGTCGCTGACGTTTAAAGCAAAAATGGAAGAGTTAGGTATTACCTCATCGTATAGCCGGCCAAGAGTCAGTGATGATAACCCGTATGTCGAGTCATTGTTCCGTACAGGAAAGTACATGCCAAGCTGGCCAGCAAAGGGCTTTGAAACAATCGATAGTAGTCGAAGTTGGGTTGAAGCCTTCGTACGCTGGTACAACACCGAGCATAAGCAGAGTAAGCTAAATTACGTCACGTCACGCCTTCAGAGCGTCACAATGGAAAAGATAAAGATATCTTGAAGCGTCGTGTAGAGGTATTGCTAGCAGCAAAACAGCGAAAGCTTGAGCGGTGGTCTGGTGATATCAGGAACTGTGCGCCTGTTGGTGACATTCACCTAAATCCAGAAAGAGAAGCTGCTTAATAAGCAAGAAAATGATGACAACTACCTTGAAAAACACCGGAATCCCAAGGCTATAATTTTGTAGATTATCAATATGGAATTTCGTTTACACCCGATTTCAGATAATAAGTGCGACAATCCCCTTTAAATTGAAGATTAGACAAAATTCAATCCTAGAAACTCACTCTAACTTTTACCAATCAATCAAGCTCATCTAAGCGGATAGAGCCCTTTCCTTATGTTTGGTGTTGTACTACAACTAGTGGATATACATTAATATTTACATTAATATTTACATTAATATTTACATTAATATTTACATTAATATTTACATTA
>NZ_JBGOOO010000052.1:0-12527 GCF_041439695.1 Vibrio sp. FF266 | reverse complement strand
TAATTAGGTTCTAGTTTGTTCGTCCTTTTACTGGTTTCGTAAGAATTCGTGTCGTCAATCGTTGATTTGGAGTATGTATGACTGGGAAGCCTCGGGCCATAAAGCTATCTTTAAGTATATTAATATTGTCACTCAGTGCAACAATAGCGTGTTGGTCTATGGCACGAAATTATGTTGAACGCAATGCTGAAAGCCGTTTTACTAATTATACCCAAGACGTTAAAGCGTTGATTCAAAATCGCATGTTGAATTATCAACAGGCCCTCTCAGGGGGCGTTGCTCTATTTGCTGCTTCTGAACAGGTCGATCGTGAGGAGTGGGCGAATTATATCGATAAGTTAAATCTTGGCTTGCATTATCCTGGTATACAGGGGATTGGTGTTTCAATTCCTATTTCGGCGCGAGATAAAGAGGCGCATGTGCAGCAAGTTCGGGCGGAAGGTTTTCCTCAGTATGAGATTAAACCTAAGGGGGCGCGAGATGAATACACGGCCATTATCTATTTGGAGCCTTTTGATGCTCGCAACCGGCAGGCATTTGGCTTTGACATGTATTCTGAAGCCGTTCGGCGTCAGGCTATGTCTACGGCAAGAGATACAGGAAGAGCTGCTTTATCCGGTAGGGTTGAGTTAGTTCAGGAGATTACTGAGGATAAACAAGCTGGTTTTTTGCTTTATTTACCTATCTACAAAACGCTTTATTCCCCTGATACAGTTGAAGAGCGAAGGGAGGCCTTTGTTGGTTATGTTTACAGCCCATTCCGCGCAAGAGATCTCATGCAAGGTATCCTTCAATCTAACGTCTCAACGGTAAGCTTTCGGTTATATGATGGCGCAGAAGACACCCCTAATAGTTTGCTGTATGACGGGAATAGCGCCTTAAGTATTGTGGACGAGCAATTCATATCGACATTTCGACGCTCGGAGGTGATTAATGTTGCAGGTCGAGATTGGACGATCATCTATACTTCTACCCCCGTGTTTGAAGCCGGTCTCGATTTTTCGCTGCCTCGTATTGTTGCTGGAACTGGGGGGCTCTTAAGTATTCTGTTTTTTTTCCTTTTTCGGATGTTGATTGTTTCACATCAAACAACTGAAAAGCTGCATCATGAGGCCTCGGCGAGGAGAGAAGCCGAAGGATCCCTTAAGAGCCTAAACCAGGAGTTAGAAAATCGTGTTAATGAACGCACTCAAGAACTAAAGCGACAAGAAGAGCTCAATCGAATGCTTTTAGAGAGTTTGAGTGAAGGGGTGGTGGCTTGTGGCGCGGACGGAAATTTAACTTTATTTAACCGTACAGCAAGAGAGTGGCATGGATCTGACCCATTACAGATTCCCCCCGAACTCTGGAGTAATTATTACAATTTATATGAAGGTGACGGGCGAACACCGATGGCGAAAGAAAACATACCGTTGCTTAGAGCATTTAATGGTGAGCATATTCAAAATGATCTACTTTGCATAATCGCTAATGGTCAAAGTCCCCGCTTCGTCTTGGCCAGTGGAGCTCCGATTTGTGATCTCGATGGTAAGCGCCTAGGTGCTGTGGTTGCTATGCACGACGTAACTGAAAATAGGCGTCATGAACGTCGTTTCATTGATATTTTTGAGTTTGCACCTGATGCCATACTGATAATAGAGAGGGGGGGTTGTATTACTCAGGCCAACAGCCATTCTGAGGTTGTTTTTAATTGGGGGAAAGATGTACTTAAAGGCCAATTAATAGATCGATTTTTACCTGGTATTTATTCAAATATCAATAGCTCTTTCTTCGAGAATGAAGAATTGGGTGAAGGAGCTCGTGTTGAGCAACTCTCTACCATGGCTAGACGTAAAGGGGGGATTGATTTTCCGGTTGACATTAGTTTAAGCCCTGTTGAGTCGGAAAAGGGCTTGCAGGTGGCCGTCGCTATTCGGGATATTACCCAGCGTGTTCAGTCAGAGAGGAAAAATAAAGAAGCGATGGCTATGCTGAATGCCATTGAAGATGGGGCATTTATCTTTGATCCAGAAACGCTTCGCCACAGCTATGTTAATGAAGGTGCCGTTTGTCAACTTGGTTATTCCAGAGAAGAGTTGTTGGATCTTACTGCCGTTGATTTCAAAGTTGAGTTCGATGAAAACCGTTACCGGAAGTTGCTTGAACCCTTGTTAAATGGCGAACAGCAGGTTGTCCATATTTCTACTGTTCATAAACATAAAGATGGTCATCTCATTCCAGTCGAAGTCAATCTTCAGTACATTTTTCTACCTGGAGGGAAAAGGCGTTGTATTTCAATGGTTAGGGACGTAACCGAACGTCATCAGGCTTTACGACAACTTGAGGAGGCAACCAAGCAGCAAAAAGCGGCCAATTTTGTCATAGAGCAGGAGCGTAAAAAACTTGCCCAACGGGTGTCTGAACGCACAGCGTCATTACGGTCAACAAATGAAAAGCTAGAGCAAGCTCGAATTGAGGCGGAACAAGCAAGCCATGCTAAATCGGCTTTCTTGGCGGCAATGAGCCACGAAATACGGACGCCAATGAACGGGGTTATTGGTATGTTAGAGGTTTTGTCACACAGTCAGCTGGAGTGCCATCAAGTTGATGAAGTTAAAACTATTCATGACTCTGCGTTTGCCCTGCTGAGGCTCATCGATGATATTTTAGATTTCTCAAAAATTGAAGCTGGTAAGCTAGATCTTGAAAAATTTCCGGTATCTGTCGAAGAACTTATAGAAGGGGTATGCTCCTCGCTTGTCTCCGTTTCTGAGAAGCAAGAGGTTGACTTGCAATTATTTATTGCCCCGATTTTTCCAAGTTATATTTTGTCTGATCCAATCCGGTTGCGGCAAATTTTCTATAATTTAATTGGTAATGCAATTAAGTTTAGTGGTGGTCGTAAGGAAAAACGAGGAGACGTCTCAGTCCGCGTGAACATTGTTGATAATAAAATGGTTGTCAATATCGAGGATAACGGCATTGGAATATCGTCGGATGCCTTAGCTATGTTATTTACTTCTTTCTCTCAAGCGGAGTCATCCACAACGCGTCGTTTTGGGGGGTCTGGGTTAGGATTGGCGATCTCGAAGCGCTTAGTGGACTTAATGGGCGGAGATATTAAAGTAAACAGTCAGTTAGGAGAAGGCTCTACGTTCACAGTTAGCTTACCTTTGGCAATTTATCAGAAAGAGATCATACCACCTTTATCGTTACTCTCAGAGACAAAGTGTATCCTAGTTGAGAACTCAGTATTTGATACTGACGCTCTACGAGTTTACCTCGAGCATTCGGGTGCTAATGTTCAAGTTGTTAGCACCCATTCCGAAGCGTTACGTATTGCTGAGTTGCTTGAAGAGGTTGTCGTTATAATTATTGGTCCGCAAAAACATGTCCCGGAACTTACCATCGCTTTTCTGAAAACATTGAAAAGTTCACGAATTGAAAGTGGGTATATTAGGCACTTGTTGATGACTCGAGATCAGCCTCGGCCCCTGAAATTTGAATCCCCTGAATTTGTTGCTCTAAATTGTAACCTATTGCGGCGAAAAGAGTTTTTACAGTCTGTTTCAGTGGCTGCCGGAATTGTTTCGCCTGAAATAATACTTGATCAAGTGGGGGAAGAGTCTCTGCCGTTAACTGCGGCACCGAGTGTGGCACAAGCCCGTGCAGAAGGACGGTTAATCTTGGTTGCAGAGGATGATAGCATCAACCGAAAAGTCATCCTTAAACAGTTGAGTCTACTAGGTTATGCGGCAGAGGTTGCTGAGAACGGATTGGTGGCTTATCAACTTTGGCAAGAGGGAAGTTATGCGTTGCTATTAACGGATTTACATATGCCGGAAATGGATGGTTATGCATTAACGGAAGCGATACGAAAGGATAACTTGGAGAGGGCACAAAAACCTATCCTAGCTTTGACAGCCAACGCTTTGAGAGGTGAAAAGAGTCGAGCCAAGGCGGTAGGAATGAATGATTACCTTACAAAACCTGTCCAGCTTCATTTACTTAAAGAGGCTCTTGAAACATGGTTGCCCAACCAGAATGGAGTGCCTGAACTTGGATTACTTGAAGAGGAACAGCCTAGGGACTCTGAAATATTGACTGTCAGTAAGCTCGCTGAGCTTGTCGGAAATGAGCCAGCTGTTATGTGTGATTTTTTGACTGATTTTTTGAGTTTAATGACAAGACAGCAGGAACAGTTAAGAGCCGCTTCTTCCGCTAAGGATATTAGAGAAGTGAGCAGTATCGCTCATAAGCTCAAATCTTCATCTCGTTCAGTGGGCGCGATGAGATTAGGTGACTTGTGTGCCGAGCTTGAAAATGCTTGTACTATAGGTGATGTCGCAGTGGTGGAGTTGACCATGACTCTGTTAGATAAGTGTTTTGCAGAGACGGAAGAGGAAGTGATCTGCTACCTTGATAAAAAAATTATATAGGAGAAGTGTATGGCGATAATGTTGATTGACGATGAGCCGTTTTTAATGAAGTTGCTTGCTCATCAATTAAAGGATTTTGTGAATGAAAAGGTTGTTGTTCATCAATATGAACATGCTGTTGATGCTCTTCAAAAATTAGAAATGCATCCTGAAGAGGTAGAACTAATTTTTTGTGATCTGCAGATGCCAAAGATGGACGGAGTAGAGTTTGTCCGTCACTTGGGGCGTATAGGCTACCAGGGAGGTGTTATTTTGATGAGTGGTGAAGAACAAGCCATTCTAGACAGTGCTAAAAAGCTGGCAACCACTTATCAACTTAATATTTTTGGTTGTCTCCATAAGCCTTTTAGTCCCACTCAGTTAAAAGAAATTATTGAGCATCAGGCCGCTCATCTAGAGACGGAATGTTTTGATGACCTGAAAGAGTATTCTGAAGCTGATCTGCGTCGAGCTATTCAACAAGGTGAGCTAATCAATTACTACCAACCACAGGTCAGGCTTCGAGATGGTGAAATTGTCGGTGTAGAAGCTTTGGTACGTTGGCAACACCCTAAAGATGGCCTAGTGTTACCTGATAAATTTATCCCACTTGTTGAAGAGTATGGACTGATAGATGACTTGACGATGGTTGTCTTAGCTAATGCTCTGGAACAGAGCAAACGTTGGCAATCTGTGGGCGCAAAGCTTTGTATGTCAATCAATATTTCAATGGAAAGTCTGACGTCCTTGGAGTTTCCAGATAAGATTCAAAACATTGCACATGAGGCTAGAGTCCCATTGTCAAACTTAGTCTTGGAAGTAACGGAAAGCCGGCTGATGAATGATCGGCAGTTAGCGTTGGACATCCTGACACGACTGCGACTTAAAGGTGTTGCTTTATCTATTGATGACTTTGGGACGGGGTATTCCTCGTTGGCCCAGTTACGAGATATTCCATTCAGTGAGCTTAAGATCGACCGAAGTTTTGTGCATGGGGCCCATAAAAATAAGTCTTTACGCGTGATTTTTGAAGCCAGTTTCAAGATGGCCCAGCAATTAGGAATGCAGACCGTGGTTGAGGGAGTGGAAGATCTTGAGGATTGGGTGTATTTACGTAAGATAGGGTGTGATGTCGCACAGGGTTACTTTATTGCCAAGCCAATGTCTGAAAATCATTTATCTCGATGGTTAGATGAATGGGAAGGCGTCGAGAGCTAACCCTCAATTCAAGAGTAAATGGTGTCAATATTGAATCACTTATGCACCTCTGCCGTACTTTTCCTCCTAAATCATTTGCAAGTCTAAATATCTAGTCTAGAATTCAAATCATAAATAAAACAATAACTTATATTAAGGGGGCTACGGAATGAAAAAATGGCTTAAATCTACAGTCATCGGCTTATTTGTGGTTGGCTCTACGCCAGCTATAACAGCCCCTTCTGTTCTCAAAGTATATCTAGACTCGGATCGAACCGTGCATCTAGCCTCAGCGGAGGCAATAGAAATGGGTGTAAAAACGGCTTTTTCTCAGCATGGTAATCAACTTTTTGGCATTCCAGTAGAGTTCGAAGTACTTGACCATCGTGGGAATACGGCGCGAAGCAAGCTCAATATGCAGCGCTACCAGAAAGACCCTAATGGAATTGTTTTCTTCGCCGGGTTGCATTCTTCCCCCCTGATAAAATATCGCGATTATATCAATGAAAGTGAACTGTTGATTTTGGTGCCATGGGCTGCAGGCGGTCCTATAACTCGCTACCCGTCTGAGAAGAATTTCGTATTTCGCCTCTCTGTTGACGACACAAAAGTTGGGGGGAAACTGGTCTCAACAGCAATCAATAATGGTTGCCAATCTGTTGACTTATTATTAGAAAAAACGCCTTGGGGTAAGTCTAATTACAAAACGATTTTCCAATCAGTAGCCGACCACAGCACACACTTAAAAGCTCGGGTTACTTGGTTTAATTGGGGAATTGACGAGGCTCTGGCTCGTGTGATAGCCGCCGATCTTAATCGAACCGGCGTTGAATGTGTCCTGTTTGTAGGGAATTCACGAGAAGGCCCCTTATTAGTCAAAGCTCTCTCTGATCTTGAACAACCACCAAAAATTTTCAGTCATTGGGGGATCACCGGAGGTGGTTTCTCTCAGCGAGTTTCATTTGATGCTCGCCAGAGAACTGCCTTAAGCTTTGTTCAATCTTGTTTTAATTTTTATAGCTCTCCGGAGAACGATCTATCGAAGGAGGTATACCGCCAAGCTACGGCGCTATTCCCTGATAAGTTTACAAATGATTTTATTGACGCCCCAGCTGGCTTTGTGCATGGCTATGATCTGGCTAAAGTATTTATTCAAGCCGCACAAAGTATCACCCTCACCGATGATATGGTGAATAATCGACAGCTACTTAAGCTGGCGTTGGAGCAGATGGACACACCGGTTCAAGGTTTGCTAAAGACGTATGAACAACCATTTAGCGTTTATGACGTGGCACATCCTGATGCTCATGAGGCGCTAGGAGCCGATGATTTGTGCATGGCGAGGTACACTCAAGTGGGAGCCATCAAGCTGTTAGATTCAGCTAAGATTAATAAGGCAGATTAATGATCTATAAAACTCGACCAAAACTCAGTGGTATTCAGCTTTACGGTGTATTTTTGTTTATCTCGATGGTTGTGTTCGCTCTTATCACTTATGGACTTTTAGAGCAGCAAGCTCAGCAATCAATAAGAAACCTGGAGAAAATCAATACCTCAATTAAACTAAGTACGGCAGAGAGTTATATTAGCCAATCCCTGAATAATACCGAAAATTTAGCGATGAAAATTGCCTCACATCAAGTGGTGATTTCTACCGCTTTAGGGGGGGGTGCTACACCACAAGAGATTAGTGATAGACTAGCAATCGTGAAACCAGTGACGGGTAAGCACTATATTGTGATCTTGGATATTCTTGGTGACCCAATTTATCAAGAGTTAACCTTACCGGATGAACTGTTCGCTCAACTGCACACTAAGATTGAACAAGGAGATCTATCGAGTGTGTTTAGGGTATTTACCTTTCAAGATGATAGTAATAACTTAATGGTTGCTCTTCCAATACTGTACAACGGTTTTCTAGAAGGTTTACTTGTGTATGTGAAGCCATTTGATATTGACGCCTTTTTATCACCGTTGAGGTTCTCCGAACAATATCAAGTAAGTTTAATTCAAAGCGATAATAGTTGGGGTATGCCTCCCCCAATTGATTGGACGCAACATACAACATACCTCCCTAGATACGACTTGGATTTAGTTTACAGTATTAACCCTGCTATCTATCAAAACAATCGTAACCAATTTATCCGTTCACTCATCATTGCGTTATCGATAGCTGGTGCGTTGACATATATATTGGTCTATTTTACAGGTAAAAAGCTCCTCATATCTCCTTATCAGTCACTAGAAAAGTCTGAGCGCCGATTAAAAAAAGTAGCCATTGAAGCCCAAACCGCAAGTGTCGCTAAATCACAATTTATAGCCTCTATTAGTCATGAGTTGAGAACCCCTATGAACGGGGTTTTGGGGGCAGCTCAACTGCTGACACAGTGTAAAAATAAAGATGAGCGTCATGAGCTTGAACAAACCTTGCTCTCTTCCGGGCACCATATGATCTCAATTCTCAACGATATACTAGATTTTTCTAAAATTGAGGTTGGTAAGCTGACGCTTAATCTTTCTGAATTTAAACTGGCTGACCTACACAATAAAATTGAAAATAGTTATCGACCCTTATGCTTAGATAAAGGTATAACGTTTGAAGGAACGGCCTATTCTGAAACATCAATACACCTAGTTGCCGATGAGACCCGGTTAGCACAGATAGCTCTTAATCTTCTCAATAATGCGTGGAAGTTTACTCAAAAAGGGGAGATCCATTTTTCTACCCGGCTCACGCAAATGAATAACAACGATTATCTAGAAATTAAGGTGTCTGATACGGGAATTGGTATCCCCGCAGAGAAACAAGCAACGATATTTGACCCATTCACTCAGGGCGATGGGAAAACTACGCGTAAATTTGGCGGGACTGGACTTGGCTTAACTATTATTTCCAAGCTCGTAGATACTATGCATGGCACGCTTAACTTGGAAAGTAAAGTAGGTGTAGGGACACGCTTTATCATTTGCGTGCCTGTCAAAGTTGTATCACAGCCTAGAGAGCAAATAAATGAACCAATGAAGTTATTTAATGGCGAAGGGCTGAAAGCTTTGATTGTTGAAGACAATCGTGTAAATAGCATCATCCTATCTAAATTCCTAAAGAAAAGAGGTTTTAAGTGTGATATTGCCCTTGACGGACAAAAAGGTTTTGAGCAAGCGAGCAGAACCTTTTATGACGTAATCATGATGGATAACCATATGCCTATTATGGATGGTACTGAGGCTACGAAACGTATTAAGGCTTTATCTTCACCCTATAGTGATAGCATCGTCATCGCTTGTACCGCTGATGCCTTCGAGGAAAACCTAACTAAAATGCGTGAGGTTGGCTGCGCAGAAATCATCACAAAACCAGTCAATGAGGGGGTGTTAGATTCGGTCTTTAATCAATATCTGTCAAACCAAGCTGTAGAAAAGGCCAACAGTCCATAAATTAATCTGCATGACTAGCTTTGGGCACAGAGAGAAATGTTAGGTATAAAAAGCATAGTTTTCATATTCAGTTTGGTTGTGTAACAGTAATCTTATGCTCCGGGCGTTTTTGCGGGGAGGTCACTATTGCCCAGCTCTTTCTAAAATTCCTCGACACCATTGTCTCAGTTTTTTTCCAAAAAGATTGACAATCGCTGTTCTAACGCCATGAGCTTATAGTGTACATACTTGTCGCCGAGTTTGGTTATCCGGCTTAACTTAGGCCTTTACTCGTGAAACATTATTTCGGAACCAAGCAAATAAACCGCAGTTTTTATTAAATAGAGAACCTTTTGCTTTTGGAAGCGAGTGTCATTGTAGCGGTTTGGCAGCTAATTCCTTAATTCTTCATGACTCGTTGAATATTGGCAGCGCTAAACACATACGCTTGAGCGGGTAGCTTGCTATGAGTAAGTATATAACCAATGTGGTTCAATGGAACTAAATCAAGAACCTACGATCTGGTCAGCTACATCCACTCTCTCTCGCAGCCCTATTCCTAAACCTCTTTACAAAACAACCAACTGGAAGCAATACAACCAATCACTCATTAACCGTGGTTCTCTGACCTTTTGGTTTGATGAAGAGGCGATAAGCGGTTGGGCGCAAAGCAAACAGAATAAGCGCGGGAGACCACGTCGGTTCAGTGATTTGGCTATCACGACAGCACTCATGGTGAAACGCGTGTTTTCTATGCCACTGAGAGCGCTACAAGGATTTGTCGACTCGCTATTTAGATTTCCATGTTCCATTAAGTTGTCCACATTACACCTGCATCAGCGTAGAGCTAAGCAAGTTGGGGTCTCATTTAAGGAGCAATACAGCACCTAGCCACTGATGTTACTGGCCTTAAGGTTTATGGCGAAAGCACATATTGCAGTCGATACAAGCACTCATGAAATTATTGCAGCCGAGCTAAGTTTATCGACGGTTACAGATGGAGAAGTCCTCCCTAACTTACTGAAACAAACACGCCGAAGCCTCCTTGAGGTGTCTGGTGATGGCGCTCACGACACGAGAGCGTGGCACGCAGCTATTAAGATTAAGCGAGTCAGAAGGAACAACCTTCTGGGAGCGTGGTCACCCCCAAAATCTCGCCGTGGGTTGCCAGAAGTTATACGGCTCACATAAGTATTGGAAAGAGCGGTATGGATACCACAGACGTTCACTGTCAGAAACAGCGATGTATCGAGTTAAACAGTTGCTAGGAGGGCGATTGAGCTTAAGAAATTACAATGCGCAGGTGGGTGAAACTTACGCGATGATAAAAGCGTTGAACAAGCTTACTGGGTTAGGTATGCCTGAAACTTGTCGTATTGACTAAAAAGCATGCGAAACGGGGTAGCTCTATCTCTAAATTTAATTACGCAACAAAACCGCTCTTAGGATTTCTCGATGCCGCTAAAAATTGTCATAAGTTTTGCGTTCACTCTTATCGTGAGCGAGACATATTCTATTTCGCCCCTGTTTCTTTGCTTCATATAAAGCATTATCCGCTAGCTTAATCACCTCTTTGACTGTCTCCGCTTGTGAGAGGCTAGCGCATCCTATAGAGATGGTCACTTGCTGATCTGATTCGTATTCTAGGGGGGCTGTGAGGTTTTGTTCACTCACCAATATTCTTAAGTTATCAGCGATCTTGCTGGCGATTTCAAGATCTGTTTGAAGAAGTAAAATAGTGAATTCCTCTCCACCATAACGACAAACTAGATCAGAAGAGCGTGTATTGTTTTTCAGAACATTAGCGACGAGCTGCAAAACTTTGTCCCCTAGTAAGTGCCCATAGGTATCATTGAATTGCTTAAAAAAATCAATATCTATTAATAGTAAACTATTTATTTCCTGGTTCAGGTTTTGTTGCTCAAATACTGCTTGGATTTTTTGATCGAACTCTGATCGGTTATACAATCCAGTTAACCGGTCAGTAATTGCGGATTTATGGAGTTGTTTTTCAAGGAGGCGTCTACGTTTATCGAATTGCTCATAAGTAATACCACTAGCCAGCATTGTAAAGGTGATATACGTACAGACCACCACTACATAGATAGCAAAACCGCTGGTTTCATCATCCAAAATATAAGTGGTGAGAAAGCCGCCAGCTAGGCAAAATAACAACCCAAAGATTAACTGCGTACGCGCTATTTTCGCTCCTAAAGTAGGTAATAAGAGTGTTTTAAGTGCGCCTCGGTGGGCTGTGAGACCAAAAATTGATATGGTTAAAAAGAACCCTAATATAGTGGTGACCGGAGACATCTGGCCATAAAATGAATCAATACCATAAGCGTAACCAACGGCTGAGACAAATGGGAGGAAAATAGCGGTAATGGCAAAAATTTGTATTAGATACCAAGGACGTCTATTTAAGAGGAAAAAAATGGCTATGACAGCAAAAAGTTGCATTACTGATGTATTAAACCCCATCTCGATGGGAGACTCTGCGTGAAGTGGGGTATCAAAAAAGATGAAATAACTTAGAACAGGGTCAATTAAATTAATTCCAGTACTTTGTTGATAGAAACGAATGACAAGTATGAAAAAAGCAAGGCTTACGAGGCTTCTGGTTATCTTCAGACTCTTTTTCCGCCAAATACAGGCGCAAGAAAGAAGTAAAAAGATAAAAGCAGTTATAGGATGCGTAGCTGCCCCATGGCTTGTTGGTCGATAGAGCCATTTAATATCAAAAAGATAGGAAGCTAAAATGAGAACAGACAAAGCTGCAATCACCTTGCAGAAAACTTGGCTGTAAAAAAGAGTGAGTGAAGTGAGTGCTCGTTTTTTTTTTGCCATTTATATATCGCCTTCATTGGGTGTCTTAGGACTTAACTTTTATAGATAATGATTCAATCTAGGAGATTTTTCCCAAATACTGCGTTTAATATTATCATTAATAAGGATGGGGATCCCGCCTTCGGTTTCAGGCCTATCGAACTAACTTAAACAAGGCTTCTGTTTCGTTTCTATATGAATATTGATCTTGTTGTTAACAACAAGATCAAATCTTCCTACTGCAGGAGGGGGGAAAGAAGCGACTATTTCGCGATCAAGAAATCATCAAGTGATTTACCAGCATCAAGCTGTTCTTGAATTATGGAAGGGGTGCGACTTTGACCAGTCCATGTTTGTGCTCTGCCGTTCCCGTCGGTGTATCTATATTTAGCAGGGCGAGGCTTACGTTTACCTTTTGTGTTCTTTTTTGATTTTCCTGATAGAGCTTCTATGAGAGCTTCAACATCAACCTTGATGTGATTTACGATTTCAGCGAATTTTGTTTCTTGGCGTTTAAGAAAGACGGTCGTTAACTTCTTAAGTGCTTCTTCAAGTTCCTCAAGTGTTAATTCACGAGAGAACGCCCGAAGCGAGCGGATATTAAGGGCTTTTTTGCGTAATTCAATGGAACTAAATCAAGAACCTACGATCTGATCAGCTACGTCCACTCTCTCGTAGCCCTATTCCTAAACC
>NZ_JBGOOO010000051.1:0-20962 GCF_041439695.1 Vibrio sp. FF266 | reverse complement strand
GAATCGAACCCGCATCATCAGCTTGGAAGGCTGAGGTAATAGCCATTATACGATGTACGCACATCGTCTTAACGAGTTTGATAATGCCACATCTAACTGAAAACGAAACCTTTTTCTTTCATTTTTATTCTAAGTGCTCGCATAACCACCACTCCGCTAGTTTTTCCATCATGTTCGGCGCTTTTAGAGTGAATAAAATGTGACTAAACTCTCGTTAAACGTAGGGCGAGAAACAACAAAGAACCCTCCACTCGTTCTAAGACCCATTCAGTTGGATTTATAAACCTATTTTAGTGGTGTTTTCTCATCATAAAATCAACATAAATACAGGCAATTTGACCGTTAACATAAACTGATTTCCATTCGTATTTTGATGCCCAATAATAACAATCTGGATGCATTGTTTTAACTTGCCAGTCTGCCAAAGTATTCATCAAGCGAATACGAAGCGGGTGGAGTTATAGGCTCCTCTAAGCGTTCGAAGGAAAAAGTAACGAATTTAGTTGATAATTCATGCAAAACTCTCGTCATTACGTCTATCGTTTGGTACATTTGCCGCACATTTTGTCTCCCCTAAAATTCCCATGCCTTCTCAGTTCCGAATTAACAAAATTGTTGAAATTGGTGACACTCTTCATCGCAGTGGTTGTGCTCCTTACAAGCTAGAGAAATACACCCAATTCTATGCAAAAAAGCATGGTGTTGATGTGATGATCCAAGCAACGCCAACCGCGATTAATTATCAATTTCCAGACGATAACAACGCCGTTATTCTTAAGCGTCTAAAGCCTGCTTCGATTAACTTGAGTTTGTTGGCCAATACCATCATTCGTATTAACCAACCGAGCAGTGAGCCTGTGCCAGAGCCTGTCGGTTACTCTAAACTTGTGACGGCACTGGCCAATATGGGTATTCCGCCAGCGTATCTGATGCTAATTGGCAGTACGTTAGAAGCGGTTGGCTTTTCTGCATTACTGGGTCTGATGGTTTGGGTATGTCAGCAAGTTCTTCATTCACGTCGCGCTATTGCGGTTGAATTCATCTCGGCACTATTAACGGGTATCTTCGTGGCATTTTTGGCAAGCACAGGGTTGCCGATCCCGGTGTGGGCGTTATGTATCGCTTCGATTGTCTTGTTTGTCCCCGGGTTATCCATAGCCAACGCACTAGAATGTTTGGCGTTTAATGATCTCGTCTCTGGTACCAGTTT
Organism: Vibrio sp. FF266; assembly: GCF_041439695.1. NCBI lineage: Bacteria > Pseudomonadati > Pseudomonadota > Gammaproteobacteria > Vibrionales > Vibrionaceae > Vibrio > Vibrio sp. FF266. The sequence goes on along the minus strand of NZ_JBGOOO010000051.1, from coordinate 19,752 downwards.
GTTAGGGCAGAGCGCATTAACCCTGATAAAGCTGTTTGTCGGGATTATTATGGGGCTCAACATTGGTGAAGCGATATGGGGACAAGCGGTCTCCATTGACTATACGAATGCGGTTCCGACATGGATGCACATATCTGGTTTGGTGTTGATCTCGGTGTCGATTGGTGTGATGTTCAATGCGCGTCCTAAAGACATCTTACTTGGCTTGCCAGTGGCAGTTCTGGGTATGTGGGGGCCGTTCTATCTAGGTTTTGACAGTGGTTGGGTTGTCGGTACTTGGGTTACGACGGTTCTTATTACTTTGTACGGGACTTGGATTGCCAAGAAGATGGAGCTCACGGGCTCTATTTATATCGTGCAGGGGATCATCATCTTGGTTCCGGGTAGTCGAGTATTAGTGAGTGCCAGCCAGTCGGTGTTTGAACAATCGATTTTACCTATTCCGAGTATTGGTTTGTCGGCGTTGTTCATGTTCTCTGCAATTGTGGCAGGGCAAATCACCGCTTACTCGATTTACTCACCAAAAGTCGAACGTTAATCCGTTCCGCCTCCCAAGCCCTTAAACAAACACAGCTTAGCGGCTGTGTTTGTTCGTTTTAGGTACTGCTCTTTTCTAAGTTAAATTACGCTACTGAAAATTGGTTCGATTTGTGCTCGCTAAGCCTAACAAGAGTCATTAAAATGGACGCAAATTTTATTTAAATGAAGTATTAACGTATGTCTTTACCTCCTTGTCCGCAATGCCAATCTGAATATGTCTACCCAGACCAAAACAACCTAATCTGCCCTGAGTGTGCCTATGAGTGGAACCCAGAAGAAGAGCGTTTAGAAAGAGAAGCCGCGCGTGTTAAGGACGTAAATGGCGTTGTATTGGAAAGTGGCGATAAAGTTACCTTCATTAAAGATCTAAAAATTAAAGGCAGTTCTTCTGTACTGAAAATCGGCACTAAAGCGGTAATCAGACGAATAAATGAAGGCAAAGATCATCAGTTAGATTGCAAGCTTGATGGTGGTGGTGAAATGCTCGTTACAGCGAAGTACGTTAAGAAGCAGTAGCGGCCAATGGTACTGATCTATCATTGCCGTTCAATAATTCTGACTGGGACATTGTCGTAAATCTTCAATAGGTTTAAGTCGCTTCTTGGCATACTGGTTCGCCTATTAAACAATATTAATTGCCTGAGAATTAAGATGATTAGAGAGTACAACCCCGCTGATATTGAAGCCGTTTTAGATATTTGGTTAACCGCCTCGATCAAGGCGCATGACTTTGTGGCTCCTGAGTTTTGGGAGTCGCAAGTGGCTAACATGCGCGACCTATATATTCCGGCATCAGCAACTTACGTATATCAAGTCGACGGTGAGGTTCGTGGCTTTTATTCGCTTTATGAAGGGATCTTAGCGGCGATCTTTGTCAGTACAGAACATCAAGGCAGTGGTATTGGTAAGCAGCTTATTCATCACGCGAAGCTTGAATGCCCGAACTTGTCATTGAATGTGTATAAAGAGAACCAAGCGACGATTGAGTTCTACTTGTCCCAAGGATTCTCTATTGTGAGTGAACAAGTTGATGAACATACAGGGCATCAAGAATACACCATGCACTTAGCTTAGGCTTGATAGCTAAACCCGAAAGAGCAGTAACTAGGAATCGAAACTATATGGACATGGTCAAAGCTGATATTTCGCACTCAAGAGCCTTTCATCGCTATGTGAATGCTTGCTCTGAGGATGGGTTAGATATTTATACAGGTATTTCTGACAGTAGTGATGCGTATTTAAAAAGGCGAGTCGCTTATTCAAAAGGTGAGGAACTGCCAGAAGGTTGGACGCCTGCTTCTACGTATTTTTGTATCGACTCTGGTCAAATCCTTGGTGTCATAAGAGTTCGTCATGGCACCAGTCCGTACATTCACGATGTCATAGGACATATCGGCTATGAGACCCTGTCACAAGCAAGAGGGCGGGGTATCGCAAGTCATATGTTGTCTTGGGTTCAACGGCACGTATTGTCCGAAAGCGCTATTATTACGTGTGAGAGGGGCAATATTGCTTCGCAAAAAGTAATTGAGAAGTGTGGTGGGCAGTTCTTAAATACCTTTTACTCAGAGCAAGATAAGCACGAAGTTCTACGCTATCAACTAAACCCTAAATGAACACTGAAACATGGCACCTTCCAATTCTCACTTGCTTGTCGTGAGCGAGCTTTTTGGAAATGAAGCCGCTGTCGTTTTTTATTTATTGGCTATAGTTCATTGATTATTGTTGGAGATATTTTGAAGTATTCGACAAGACCCGCTCAGTCATCAGATTATGAATTTCTGTTCGAGCTAAAAAAGGCGGCTGAATTTGAGCCAATCAAAGCAGTTTTTGGCTGGGATGAGCAGATTCAGCGAGATATACACGCCGAAGAGTGGGCAGAAGAACGGCCTGAAATCATTGAATATCAAGGTAAAGCGATTGGTTGTGTGTTGTTGCAAGACAAGGGCGATCACTTCTATTTTTGCCGATTCTTCTTGCTGCCTGAGTATCATGGAAAGGGAATTGGTAGCCAAGTACTGAAAGACTTCTTAACTAAGGCTGATTGCTTAACTAAGGCTGACAGCCTCAATAAACCCGTCGAACTATGCTATTTACAAGGTAATCGAGTTGGAGATTTGTATCTGAGGTTTGGATTTGAAATTACTTCGCAGAATGACCAGTTTGTTTATATGTGGCGATCACCTGGCCAACATAACGGATGTTAAATCTATCCTTTTAAAGTTATAGACGGATAGTTTTATATCAATGTAACTAAGTCTTAATCGCTATACCTTGTGGCGGCACACCGAAGGTTTTCTTAAAAGCGTTGGTGAAATTAGAAGGGTGCTGATAACCCGCTTCATAGGCGGCCTCGGTGATTGAAACCAACCCTCGTTCTAAATGCTGGCGTGCGATCTGTAATCGTCTCAAACGGATGTAACCGTTGATTGTCATGTTGTATGACTGCTTAAAACGCCTTTGAATATTAGATACACTCATCGAAAAATGCTCAGCAAGCATTTTTAGGCTCAGCTCTTGGTCGAGATGAATTTCAATAAAGCAGATTACAGCCTCAATTCGTTCGTCATAACTTTGATGTTCAATGTTAGTTACACGTGTCGCTGGTTTTATTATTTTTGGTTTAGTTTGGTGAGCCAGACAGCAAGTTTGTGGTAGTTGATGCATCGAATTCTCAAGGATCTGTTGAGTTAAGGATTCTATATGCAACTTCTGATGGAAGTTATGGGGTGAAGAGCAAGTCGTCAATTCTTGTGTCAGCTTCCAGATTTCTTCCGTCACTTCTAATTGGAAGTTGGCATTATGTGTATTGATGAAGTTTCGGCATTTACACTCTTCGGTTACTCGAGATTCGAACCATTTTGGTTTGACTAAGATGTTAATCTTATTGAGTTTATTGCTTGCTGTCATCACTCGACGGAAATTGGCGGGTTTAGTGAGGTTGACCACCACACCTTGAGGTTGATGAGTGGCATCGAGATCAAATTCGAGATCATCGTAACCAAATGACAGCTTACCTTCCAAAAGAATGGTGATCAGAACTGAAGCGTGAGCGGTAGAGATGATCTTAGTATCGACGAGCTCAATACAGCGGCCACCGTGGATAAATATTAGTTCATTATATTGATAAGAAAGAAATTTCCCCTCAGCCAGTGATGTCTGTGTAGTTTGACCTTGTGTGACAATAATCTGCTTTTCTGTTTGCTCCAACTTTTTAGTCAGAGTGACTTTGCCAATTTTAGCCCGTTTAGACGTTACTTCACTCATTTGACCGTTCCTCATAACAGCTGTGCGTTTTTGCATAAGCAAATCATCTGTGCATTTATAGGTTACAATCCTATCATGATTGATAATTATTATCATTTACATCTAGGATTGAATCTATGGAAAGCCCAGTCAGATCAACAATTAAGCTTTCAGCCCTCTATATCGCAATTGCCAGCACGTTTAGTAGCTCTGTTATGGCCGAAGAAAGTACATCGCACTTCGATGAAGTTGTGGTTTGGGGAACGAAAGTCTCAAGCAACACTGAATCGATCATTGCAGATGACATGTCACTGAAGCAAGCTGACCATATGTCAGATTTGCTGCGCGAAATCCCCGGTGTTGATGTTGGGGGAACGCACTCGATCAACCAGCGAATTACGATTCGCGGCCTAAGCGAAACTGACTTAGACATTCGATTAGATGGCGCTTCTCAGCACGCCAACATGTTCCATCATATTGGTAATTTGACTCTTAACCCTGACATATTGAAATCAGCGGATATCCAAGTAGGTAACAACTCGGTGACGCAAAATGGGTTAGGCGGTTCAGTGCTGTTTGAAACCAAAGATGCCAAAGATCTACTTCGCTACGACGAGACTTTTGGCGCTCGTGTTTATGGCGGGTATGCCACGAATGCAAGCCAGCAAGGTTCACTTACTGTGTATGGTTTGTTGTCAGATAACGTCGATGCCATGCTTTACAGTCATTACATGAGCCGTGACAATTTTGAAGATGGTGATGGTACTGAAACCTTTGGCTCAGAAGGGGATGTATACAATATTCTAGGTAAGATTGGTTTTGAGCCAAGTGACTTACACCGTTTTGAACTCTCTTATGATATGTACCGTGATAACGGTGATTACAGTCCACGCCCTGATATGTCCGGTGGTACGAACGTGGGTTTGTCTAAAAACATCCTCATTCCCACCGATTACAACCGTGACACCATCACGGCCAGCTATGAGCTGCGTGGTGAAAGTCATCAAGGTAACGTGACTCTATACAACACGGAAACTGAGATTCAGCGAGATGAAAGTGTTATGGCACCACGTTGGCCTTCTAATCGCTTATCCAAAAACACGGCTAAAAACCAAAACTTTGGTCTCAACGCAAAGTTCCAATCCGATTATCGCCTGATGTCGTTTGATAACATCGCGACTTATGGCTTTGACTATATGGACAAGTCATCGAGCAGCTATTACGGCAGCAGCAAGTTTATGGACGAGTCAGCAATCTCTACAGCCCTTTTTGTTGAAGATCAGTTCTACTTTACTCAAGCATTCTCGGTCACGGCAGGGCTTCGTTTTGATGATTACCAACGTAAAGCAGAAGTTGGTAGCGAAGATTTTGACGATGTAACTTGGTCGTTGGCCACTCAATGGGATGTTACTCAAGATTGGACGCTGTTCGCGAGTACACGTTCGTTGTTCAAAGGCCCGGAGTTGATGGAGAGCTTTATTGCTTACCAAGATGTCGCTTATTTGGCTAACGATCTGAAGGCTGAGACAGGGCAGAACACGCAAGGTGGTGTCCGTTTCGATAAACGCTTGGATAATCACTTTATTGGTGCCAACCTGACAGTATTCCAAACTAATATTGATGACTATATTGCCGAAAAGTATCAACGTGCAAGTAAGAGTTATTTGATTTATAACCTAGGTGACGTTGAGATAAAGGGCTTCGAGGCGAGCTTATCTTATGGCTACGAGAGGTTTAACAGTAAGCTGTCTTATGCGCTTTCAGAGACTAAAAATAAAGACACAGGCGGTGCAGTCGCAGGTGGCAATGGTCGAAGTATTGATATGGGTGACAGCATTACGCTGACACTCGATTATCAGTCTGAAGCGCTTGAGACTATCTTTGGTTGGAATTCGATGTTTGTTAAAGACGAAGACAACGTATTCGATGGTCAGCCGATCAAAGAAGGCTATGACGTTCATAACCTGTTTGCTCAGTGGGTGCCATCGAATCTTGATGGATTGTCTGTTACCTTTGGTATCGATAACGTGTTTGATGAGCAATACACCTCACACGCTTCTCGTTCAGGTACGGCAAGAGGCTTTACCTTGGATGACTATGAACCAGGCCGTAACTACAAGCTTTCTGCTGCTTATCAGTTCTAGAGAAGGCTTTAGCGTTTAGGTTTGGTTAGCGCAATAAACTGGCGGTCGTAGAGATCCGGAAGGGGTATTGCTCGAAATTGAAGTTATCCGTTTAAGTCATTCTAGTGAAAAGAAAAGCGCCTCTCGAGCAAGGAATCGAGAGGCGCTTTCGCCTTATTTGTTATTGTGGGAATCACTCAATCGGCAAAGACAAAACACCCCCATTGAGTTCGACTTGGTTTAGCCATTCTGTTGGAATCGCTCCGTCTTCTTCATAGAAACACGCCGCTAATACCGCACCAATCACAATCGCACGACCGCAGCTGTCACCACCACACAAGATATTGTCGCGAATGCCTTGTTGATAACTCTGAGCACCCGCAATGATGCGTATCAGCAAGGGAAATGCGGCACTCAGTTCACAATGCAATCCAAACTTCTTCGCGGCATCTGTTATTGAAAGCTCAGGTTCAGCCAATGCTTCATCGATTTGATCATGTATAAATCTGCTGCAAGTTTGTCGCACCATTTCTACGGACTGTAATGGTGAGTTGCCTTGAATCGCTGCTTGAATCAACAGGGTGATGGTTTGCGCCCATTCCACGGCTTTGTCGTTGTTGTTGGTCACTCGTACCGCGCTCTCTACCATCGCTGGTAAGGTGTGAGAGGTATAAGTACAGGCTACTAATGGAATGATCTTTGAAACTGCGGGGAGCTGCGTATCGTCTGCGCCACAGGCAGTAATCGGGGCGCCCTCTAGTTCTAATTGATGGATGTTCAGCAAGCTCATGCGCGTCGCTTTATCAATGTAGCCTTGCCAACTACCACCGAAATCAAACCATTTGCGGAAATGTTGAATATAGCTCGCTTCATCGTATTTTTGGTTGTCGACTAAACTATCGACCATCGCCAATAACTGAGCACCGTATTGCGAGTGCTCACCGGACGTTTTTCCTTGGTGCGCAAAGTAGCCTTTGTCTTGATAATCGAACTGATTCGGTGAGCGAAATTCTGGCTCGAAACCAGCCACGTGTAAGATCCTCTCTTGGTCATACAGCCAGTGCAACCCCATGGAAGCGGCGTCTCCAACCAATGCGCCGACAACGGCGTAAAAAGCTCTTTCTTTATGATTGTCCATGCTGAGTGATGCCCTTGAGAAGAATCAACGTAGTTCGATACTTCAAGTATAGTGATTAGACGAGTATTTCGCTGTGTTTCTAAGAAGAAATATGAAGGGATAAATCCCGATTGGTCAATAGCTTAAACCAATCAGGTGAACTTGATAAGGGAAAGGAATGGTCGGGCGAGTCGGTACTATTAATTAATGACGTTACTGATGGTTAAGGTAAGCACTAGAACGTTGTTCAATCACTTTGAACAGACGCGAAAGCGCAAAGCATAAAGCAAAATATACGAAGCCTACAATCAGCCAGATCTCGAAGATCAACCCCGATGAGTTTGCCATCTCAGTACCAACAAACGTCATCTCTTGGATCGAAATCAGAGACACAATCGACGTGTCTTTAACCAAGGAGATTGCTTGGCCTGCCAATGGTGGGGTGATGGCAGTTAATACTTGTGGGCCAACCACAAATCGATACTTAGACAATGCAGACAAGCCAAGCGAATCGGCCGCTTCCCATTGGCCTTTAGGAATACCTTCTAAACCCGCTCGAATCACTTCCGCAATGTAAGCCGAAGAGAGCAAACCAATACAGATAACACCAGACGCTAAGTTTTCCCAAAGGTTAGTAGGACCAAACAGAAAGGCTTGAACAGCGTTAATCTCGCCATTGTGTTCACGTAAGATACTTTCTAAACCAAGTAATGGAATCAGTTGGTTAGAAACGAAGAAATAGAATATGAAGACAAACACCAGTGGCGGAATATTTCGAACCAACTGGATAAAAATCAGTGCCGGTGTTTTGAAGAAAGCGATCTTTGAGTGTCTTGCTACACCTAACAATGTGCCAAAAGAGAGTGCTAACACCATACTCCAGACACTCAAGCGCAGTGTAGCGATCAAGCCTTGGAAGAAGTAGGGAATACTGCCTTGAGAAGGTGGAATGAAAATTAGGGTAAACGCATCTTCCCAGCGCCACTGGTAGTTGATACCAACAGCAGAACGATAATAAAGCCAGCCTGAAAACACACAAATGACAGCGAGTAACACGCCATCCAAAAGGTTAAGGCGTTGATACCAAGGCTTCATATAAACGTTGGGCTTAGGTGTTGTTAATGCGCTAGTACTACTCACGTCATTCCTGTTTAAACAATAATAATTAGTAGGCTGTTTTGTTGAGTTTTAGATCATCATTAAAGCGAATCAAGTTGCCGAATCGAGGCAGTGCAGACAACGCACTGCCTCGATTCACTAGCAAAAGTTCTGATTACTGACCTTGAGCAATCTGGTCTTGCCAATCTAGAGTAGAGAACCAGTACTCGTAACGCTCTTTCAACCAACCATCTTCAGTACGTGCTTTGATCCATTCGTTGAAGAATTCTGCCTTGTCAGTTTCACCTAGGCGAACTGCAAATGCTTCGTTACCTTTTGATAGACGCTCTTCAAATGGAATAAATAGCGTGTCTGCGTTTTTGATCGTTTCGTGTTCTGGTTTCGGGCTAGACGCGATAACCGCGTGTGCGTTGCCGTTCAATACTTCTTGGAATGCTTGAGCATCGTCATCGAACTGTAGAACTTTCGCTTTAGGGAAGGTTTCACGAGCGACTTGAACCGTGAATGCTCCACGACGTGCTGCAATTTTTACGCGGCGAGAATCAAAATCAGAGATCTGAGTAAAACCTTCCGCTAGCTCTTTGTTAGCCGCCAGTTGAACGCCAGAGTGCGAGTAAGGTTCAGTGAACAATACGCTTTTGGCACGAGCTTCAGTGATAGACATACCGCCGATGATTACATCAAATTTTTTCGATAATAGAGAAGGGATAATACCGTCCCATGCCGTAGGTACAAATTCGACTTTCCAACCAGAATCTTCGGCAAGGCGTTTCGCCACGTCGATTTCAAAGCCAACGAGATCGCCTTGTTTGTTACGCATCGCCCAAGGAACAAATGTCGACATACCAACGCGCAGTGAGCCACGTTCGTTGATTTTATCGAGGTTAGGCGTTTCAGAAGCAAGTGCAGGCAAACTTACGGCAAGCGCAAGTAGGGCTGTAATCGCGGTTTTAAATAGCTTCATGCTGATAAATCCTTATTGTGTTCGCCAGTTAGCCCCGAGCTTATGCTCAAGCCAAGCAGCAACGGCAGAAAGTGAAAGTGTAAGAGCAAGATAAATGATCGCCACAGAGAACCAAATCTCGAATGGCATCGCGGTTTCAGAAACAATGTTTCTGGCTTCAGTCGTCAGGTCAAAAATAGCCATGACACTCACAATTGAAGAGTTTTTAATAAGAGAGATCACTTCATTGGTCAAAGGTGGCAAGGTGCGTTGCACCACCTGAGGAAGAATCACATCCCAGTAAGTATAGGTCTTTGATAAGCCCAAGGATTGAGCTGCTTCAAATTGTCCTCTCGCAATACCATTTAAACCGGCACGAAATATCTCGGCGGTATAAGCGCCTTGGAAAAGTGCCAAGGCTAAAACGGCAGTGCTAAAGCGATCGAGCCCTAATACGGGGCCAAATACAAAATAGAGCAAATAAATTTGTACTAATAACGGCGTGTTACGAATCAACTCAACATAGCTGGTGGCTAAGGTGCGTCCAACCACAGAATTTGAGTTTCTCAATAGCGCTGTCGTTAAACCAATGATCAACGTAGCGACCAAAGAAATCAAAGAGATATTGATGGTAACCAGTAGCCCTTCAACTAATTCTGCTGGCCACCATTCACCATCTTCATAGAAAGCAATATAGTCCGGCACGCGCTCCCATTGCCAGCTGTATCCCATGGTTTGTGCGCCAGAGTCGAGAATCCAAACAACAGCAGCCACCAGTACAACAATCTGTACTAAAGCAGATAGGGCGGGTTTAATAATTCGAATCAACATTAATAAGTCAGGATCTGATTTAGGAACGCTTGAGTACGTTCATGTTGAGGGTTTTCAAAGAGCGCTTGTGGCGTATTCGATTCCACAATTTGTCCTTCATCCATGAAGATAACGCGGTCGGCCACTTGTTTCGCAAAGCCCATTTCGTGGGTCACGCACACCATGGTGATACCTTCGCTCGCCAGTTCAACCATCACGTCGAGCACTTCGTTAATCATCTCCGGATCAAGCGCTGAAGTCGGTTCATCAAAAAGCAGTAATTCAGGCTTCATGCACAGCGAACGGGCGATAGCTACACGTTGTTGTTGACCGCCAGAAAGTTGCACTGGGTATTTGTTGGCTTGTTCAGCGATGTGTACGCGCTCGAGATAGTGCATTGCAATCTTCTCAGCTTCTCGTTTGCTTTTTTTCAGCGTACGAATCGGCGACAGAGTTAGGTTTTCAAGCACGGTAAGATGGGGGAATAAATGAAAATGCTGAAACACCATTCCGACTTGGCCAGGTGTGTTAAATTTACTCGGAAGTACTTGTTCTAACACGCAAAGCTCGCCACTTTCGAAAGGTTCTAGCTGATTGATACAACGGATTAAGGTTGATTTACCCGAACCTGATGGCCCGCAAATCACCACTATCTCTCCTTGTTCGATATTTAAATCGATATCCTTTAGGGCATGAAAATCACCATACCACTTGTTAAGTGACTTAAACTTAACCATTTCCTTGAGATTGTTCAAATCGTTGTTCATACCTAGTAAAGAGACAGGTTTACCTTACCAATATAGAAATCTGAATGCACATAAAATTAAGGACTTATGAGAATTTAATAGCATCTTGTAGGGCAAATTAAAAAGCAGCGCCCAAAATGAACGCTGCTTTGTTTGTACGAAAGAAATAAGTAATGGGTTCAGTCAGATGTAAAAAATCATCTTTGTGTGACCATTGCCTTTGCTTTCTCTCTACTTTAGCAATTCTTAGTGAATAGCAGACTCTAAAATCTCACGCGTTTTCTCTGGCGTGATTGCTTGGTTTTCGCCAAGTTGCAGGTAACCGTGTGATTCAAGTTGAGCAACAACGTTGTCGATTGCTGCCGCTTTCGTTGCTTCGTAACCGTCGAACACGGTTGGAACGTCTAGGCTGTGGTAGAAGGCTTCGATTGCCGCGATTGTACGCTCGGCTAAATCAGCACCCGCTTCTAGGCCAAATACGTTGCGACCCATTTGCTCTAGCTTGCCACGCTTCGCTTCGATTTGATTACGAAGTAGTGAAGGTTGAACAATCGCAAGAGAACGTGCGTGGTCTACGTGCCATAGTGCTGTGAACTCATGGCCAATCATGTGTGTTGCCCAATCTTGAGGAACGCCAGTACCAATCAGGCCGTTAAGCGCTTGGTTTGCAGTCCACATTAGGTTTGCACGCCAAGCGTCGTTGTCACGCTCGTCGTATTGCTTACCCAGTACAAGTAGGTTCTTAAGCAGTGTTTCTGCGTAACCGTCTTGAACCATCGCGTCTGTTGGCATTGTGATGTATTGCTCACATACGTGAACCCACGCATCAACTAAGCCGTTGATCAGTTGGCGTTCAGGTAGAGACTTCATTACATCTGGATCCATAACCGCGAACTTAGGTTGTACTGCAGGGTTCATGAACGCCAGTTTCTCTTGAGTCTCTTTACGAGTGATTACAGCACCCATGTTAGATTCAGAACCTGTCGCAGGAAGTGTCAGTACCGCACCAATAGGAGTTGCTTCAGTAACTTGGTGTTTGCCCGCTAGGATATCCCAACCGTCGCCGTCGTATTTAGCCGCTGCAGCAACGTATTTAGAACCGTCGATTACTGAACCACCGCCAACGGCGATAATGAATTCTACGTTTTCTTCTTTAACAAGAGCGACGGCTTTATCTAGCGTCTCTTTCGTTGGGTTAGCTTCAACACCAGCGAACTCAATCCAAGCGTGATCCTTGAGAGAAGCGACAACTTGGTCGTAAACACCGTTGCTTTTGATTGAACCGCCACCGTAGATGACTAGTACTTTCTTCGAAGTATCAACCGCTTGGCTGATAGCGTTGATTTGGCCTTGGCCGAAGTGGATAACTGTAGGGTTAACGTAAGTGAATTGCATTAGAGATTCCTTGTGTAAAGCTCAATTTGTTATTTTATTTGATTGCTCAATTTCTATATTTGCATATTAGTACAGTAATCTAGGGTGATGAAGAGCTGATCCTCCAAATAAATTGCCTATTTCTACAAAATTGATATTCTTTCTCTGCTTTAGCTTACTTACTCTTAGCACTTGGAATGGAAAGTCGCCACTTATGAAAACACTCGCGCAGTTGTTACAGTCTTATGTAGAACACAAAGGTTGGGATGATCTCGAAGGGATCAGAGAAACTGAAATTGGCGGTGTGTGGTTGTATAGAAGCAGTGGCGGGAATCAACGTCAGCCATTCACTTACCAGTCGGGTATTATCATGCTCGGGCAGGGCAAAAAGAACATCTATATTGGCGATAGACCCGTTACTTACGCTGCTGGTGATTATCTTGTGGTAGGCGTGCCAATGCCATTGGAGTGTGAAGCCTTACCTGTAAATGGCGAACCATTGCTTGGTTTGTCGATAAGCATCGATTCTCAGCGCTTGCACAGCTTAGTCAAAAAGCTGGAAGACCAAGGCTTTCTAGAGAGCTACTGCAACAAGCACAAGCAGAATTCGAGCGGCTTAGAATCGACGCCAATGGAAGAGCAAATGCTGGAGAGCTTTACTCGATTGGTCAAAACTCTACATTGTGACATTGAAGCCAATATATTGGGCGATGCCATGGTCAGCGAAATTGTCTACCGCGCCCTAACCGGTTCAGAAGGGCGTGTGCTGTTTGATTTAGCTCATCATGACGGCCATTATGCACGTGTCGCCAAAGCGCTGTCTAAAGTGCATGAAGAGTACGACCAAACCATCACTGTTCAATCGCTTGCCGACGAAGCCAACATGAGCGTGTCTGCCTTCCACAATGCATTCCGTAATGTCACCTTTGAATCCCCTCTTCAATATTTGAAGAAGGTAAGACTCAACAAAGCCAAAGAACTGATTCAGCTAGAAGGCCTTCGCATCAGCGATGCTGCTCGCCGAGTCGGCTACTCGAGCCCATCCCAATTCAGTCGCGAATTTAAGCGCCACTTCAATACCACTCCAAGAGCGGTTTAGATCTTCTTTCAACGAAACTATCTGTTGAGAGCTATGGTGTTGAGAGCTATGGTGCCAAAAGCTATGGTGTCGATTGCTCTTCGTTGATGCCATCGTGATTCCTGAAAGTCCCATGTCTTGGCTGAACACAATACTTCTCATGTCATCCCCCCTGAGTCTCATATTTGTTGAATTATATGAGTAAATGTATCTAATCATAGGCATTGTCAGATTGTAGGTATTTGATTCTCGAATATATTATTAACGTACTTATATAAAATAAGCTCTCGAAAATAATTAATTAAATAGCCTAAGAGTTTATGCACGGGTATAAGGGATAAAGTTACTAACCTAGCTAGTAACGGAGTTTTAGTGTGAACAACCTATCAAATATCATCTAAATTTTGGTAATTATCCTTTCAATTACCTGAGAGAGTATTCAGGATTATTGAATAGACTTAAAATTAAAGAGAATTTAGCAGTTGATAAAGCCTAATGTGACGGATAATTAGTCGCTTGATGACTAATTATCCTGTAACTTGCTGATTTATAGTCAACTGAGAGTCTGATGTATATCACGTTTACCCTAAAATAATTCACTTAACATGGCGCTACTTTAATCATTCTTTCCAATACGATTGTTAAATATAAATACGTATTCCGATATTATTAAAAGGATAATTCCGATGAGTAGCGATATCATTAAAATTTCAAGAAATACTGAAAATGCACCAATTAATTCTGTATCTACACAAACGGTCGCTTTTTCTCATTATAATAACTTTTCTGCTCAACTGCCTGTTGACCCTAAAACAGGTGAAATAGTTATTGGAGATATTAAAGACCAAGCAGCACAATGCTTGAGTAATATTAAATCTATTGTTGAAAGCATTGACCATGTTATGGATGATGTCGTAAAGATCAATATTTTCGTTAAGAATATTTCTGATATCGATACTATTGATGAGGTTTACGCAAGCTTCTTCAACAACAGCCTGCCGACACGTACAGTCGTGGGTGTAGCTGCGCTACCGAACAGTGACGCTTTAGTTCAAATGGATGCTCTTATTTCAAACGGCGAAGGTACTAAACCACAAGCACCTTGCGCACTAGTTAAGGTCTCAAGAAAAACAGATAATGCGCCTCAAAGTGCTGTATCGACGCAGACAGCGGCTTTTTCTCACTACAACAACCTTTCAGCTCAATTGCCTATCGATGTAAATACAGGTGAGTTGGTTTCAGGTGGTATCACAGAGCAAACGACACAATGTTTAGCAAACATTAAAACGATTCTAGAGAGTATCGGTCATGTCATGAATGATGTGGTTAAAACGACTATCTACGTGAAAAATATCGCAGATGCGGAAGTGGTAAATGAAGTATGTGCTAAATTCTTCCCAAGCTACGTTCCTGCTCGTACCGTTGTTAATGCTGCTGAACTACCAATGGGCGCTTTAATTCAAATTGATACATCCGTTTCACATGGTGACGGTACACCGCCGCAATTACCAGAAGACACTCGCTTACTGGTTATTGAAGCTAATAATACTGTTGCTGCACCATTCATGCCTTATTCGCACACCGTTGCTTTCTCTCACTACAATCATATTTCAGGCCAATTACCTTTAGACCCGAAAACAAATGAAATGGTTGCTGGTGGTGTAAAAGAGCAAGCGGAACAATGTTTACAAAATATTAAGGCGATCATTGAAAGTGTTGATCATTGTATGGACGATACTGTGAAAATTAATATTCAGCTTAAAAATGTTTCAGACATTGATACAGTGAACGAGGTCTACACAACATTCTTTAATGCTGAATTACCGGCAAGAACGGTGGTTGGGGTTTCAGAGGTTCCTATGAATGCTCTAATTCAAATTGATGCAGTCGTTTCCAATTGCGAAGGTACACCACCACAAGATGTTATTGCTTAAACATAATTAAACCCACTTCAAACTAAGCGGTCAGATTGTCGGTGATGATCTGATCTGCTCCTTCTTTAAATTGTCGGCTTGTGCCGAACACTCTCATACCGTTAAAAATAGTTAGTTAAACGTTTAGCTAGCCTGAGCCCGAAGAAATGATCAATACTGGTGATTCGAACTACTGCTTGTCGAGTAGATATCGAAGATTTTGAACTGTATTGGAGATGCTTTTGAAAAAGTCATTAATTGTACTGGCGTTAGTTACTACATCTTGTTTCGCTGTTGATGATGAAGACCCTTGTAACGTTGAAGGTGGAGGGGTTACTGCAGGTTATCTGTGTGTCGAAGAGAAAATGAAAGTAGCAAACATCGATCTCAATAAAACATATCAAGAAGCCATTATGCGAATAGTCGAGGAAGAAGCCGAATTGCAAAAAATCGAGTTTCACATCGATCTAGAAGGACCTTTCCGAAGAGCTCAACAAGCTTGGTTGAAATACAGAGACGCAGATTGTGAATTTATAGGTCAAGCGTATACGCCTTCCGTTTGGGCCGGGGTTCAAATCGAAGAGTGTAAGCTAAGAATGATTTTAGAGCGTATCGAGTATTTTGAAGGTATCTATTCAGTTCCAGATTGAAGAAGCTTAAACTTGATTCTGGGTAATTAAGTTGGGGTTCATAGAAGCGATGTACCAAGAACCGAAAATAGAATTAGAATGTGAGAAAGAAAATTAAGTGTATGCAATTTCGAGTTATTTTATTGTTGTGCCTAGCGATAGTGGGGTGTTCATCTAATCAAGAGCTAACACCTGATCCGACAACTATCACGCTTTTTTATGGTGAGACGTCGATCTCGGCGGGTGTGTTAGAAGATAAAACATTTAATTCGGTTCTAGCCAATAGAAGAGAGAGTGTTACTTTCTCGGGCTCACTATCAAAACAAAACTCAGGTTACTTAGTTGATATCTTAGTGATCAGAGAAAATAGAGCACCACGTTCAAAGCGCCAATTAAACACCTTACTTCTTATGAAGCCGGGAGAGTTAGTGGATGTTGGCGGTGTGAACAATGATGTGTTCAGAGTCATTTTAGAGTAACAATCCCGAAGTAATCAATTAATGTAAAATTTTTCTTTACCTCAACCTAACTTCAAGTCTTAAGCTTCTCTTACCCAATAAGAAGGAGCTTATTATGCAAAATAACTACGTAAAAGAACTCGCCGTTAAAACTTACCAAGAAGAACTTCAGAAAGAGTACGTTAAATCTAAAGCTAGACCATTCCACGGCCCGAGTTTTATCGGCGGCGTACTGTTGTCAGTCGTGTTGGTTGGGTTGTTTTATTGACTTGAAAGCGTACAGGCCATTGAGATAACTTACTGCAGGATACTGATAGCCGAATTGTTGTGAAAGCTAAAATAATCAGAGGTACCGAGATAAACATAGTAACCTTAATTGCGTTATCTTCTACCGATGATTTGGCAAACTCACAGTAATACTGGCCAAATATATCCAGCGACTACCCATTCGACAGTAGCTTAGTGTAATTACACTAAACTATTCATTGCAGATTGCCTTGACCAGCCTTTATGTAGCTTTACTACCTCAGTGCTGATTCGTACTGGATGATTCTGCTAATACCTACAACAACGTTAGCTGTTGACGACTTTACGTCGCTATGAACTATGACTCTTCGTTAGTTTCCCCATCATCAATTATTGTTCAGTTAATTATACAGAACGACTCCCTCTTTTATTTAGTTTTATCCATCAAAATGTCCTGTTCTCCTTTCAATTGAGATTTCCCATCTATTCAGATAGTTGAGGTTAGGATTAGGTGTTTGCGTTAGGACTTAACTTACCCTCTAGCGTGCATTTGATTAAATTTATGGTTTGTTTCACTTCCAAACAGATTGGTTTCATCAAGGGTATGCAGTGATGTAACCCAGATAAAGTTGCTGATTTCAATCCCTCCCCATTAAATATCGCGATCACTGTCAGTTTTTTATAGCGTAAATAAATACTAAAAAAAGCGATGCTATCATTACCCCCCTGAAATGGCACTGTGGCGTAATTTGGTGGCTATTATGTTATGAAGTTGTCGGGATATTACGGGATGTACAATATGCGGTTAGTGGTGTTTTCGTGCATGATATTTATAAATTTGCACAATTACACTCAATTCAAGTAGATGACTATTAAGTGGTCAGATTTGTTTTTATTTGTGTGAATCTCATAAGTAAGAATACAATCATTCTGTTGCATCGCAAAATGCGATGCATATCACTTTATTCGGGGTGCCGTGTTGTCTACTGTTAATTTACTTTGTCTGTTTTTTATTACATTACTAATAATATGCACATCATTTCATATGAAGTCGTCGGAAGGTAAAAAAAAGCTATCTTTTGTTCAGCAAAGACTTGAACGAGAACAAAATAAACAAAGGCTCAAACGTTTTTTCTGTGAAGAAACAGATTTACCTAACATCAACTATATTCAAGAAAAATTATTAAGAACAAACAGAAGTACCTACAAGATCATGCATGTAATCTGTGTTGGGAGATCTGCAGATTTCTATAAGTTTTTCGATTCAAAAACTAGTCGAATAGTTAAAACAGAATTACATCACTACCTAAGTGAGACACTTTCACCAAGGGTTATCGGTTTGTTTGAAGACAAATACATTGTTCTTGTATTTGAAAGCGATACTCCCTGGGAAGAAAAAAAAATCCTTGAGCAGCAACAAAAAATTCAATTCTCTTTGCCTCATGAAAAGAAAGTAGGCGATAAAACCCTAACTTTTGATTATTCTC
Source organism: Vibrio sp. FF266 (assembly GCF_041439695.1). Lineage (NCBI taxonomy): Bacteria > Pseudomonadati > Pseudomonadota > Gammaproteobacteria > Vibrionales > Vibrionaceae > Vibrio > Vibrio sp. FF266. The sequence continues at coordinate 1,923 of NZ_JBGOOO010000051.1, read as the reverse complement.
TTGCTAGCATGATCCTATCTAATTTTGATAAACCCCAAGATAAAAATCAGTTGTTTAGAAGAATGGCTTACAGTGTTAAAAAGTCACTTCAATCTATTGATGGTGCCTACATATATAACATTAATGACTATGAAAAAAACGTTAGAACCCGTTCGGTAATCCAAGCTTTACATCACGATATAAAAAAGGGAGGGACTCAGTTCGAGCTTTTTTATCAACCCGTCGTTTATAGTATGAATACTTCTAAAGAGTACCTTTGGGAAATATTGCTTAGGTGGAAACGCACAGAGTTCGGAGGTCCTGGTGTATTTATGCCATTATTGGCAACGGAGCCGCACCTACATTACTCATTAACCATTATAATTTTTAAAAAAATAATTGAATACGCAAAAAACACTCAAGATACACTTCCTAATATCAGTGTTAACATTAGTCATGCAGATTTAAGTATCGTTGACTTTTATGATGATGTAATGGAATTAACCAAATTAGTTCCAGAGTTAAGAAGTAAGATAGTATTTGAAACAGTTGAATATAGTGAGGGTCTTTTACATAGTTATGCTAAAGAAAATATAATTGCTCTTAAAGGGGCAGGTTTTCGATTTGCTATTGATGATTTTGGATGTGGTTACTCCAATTTTAACCTTTTATCAGAAAAATATTTTGATTTTATTAAGCTAGATAAGTCGTTACTACAAAAATGTCAGGAAGATATTGTGGCCAATGAGACACTTAAGTTTATGGTTAAGCTATCTGAGCGTATTGATGTAACCTTGATTGTCGAAGGCGTTGAAAATCCTCAACATCTACGACTACTTCCAAAAAAATCTAACATCTTATTCCAAGGCTTTCACTTTTCCAAACCAAGAAGGTTAATTAGCAATGTGAAAACAGGTTGATATATGTATGGATAATAATATGTGAAGGGCTGTAAATGACATTAAACAAAATCGAATTCGTTAACTAATTTAAGAGTATTACTATTTTAATATTTTTAAATCTCAACAAATAATAGAGATCCATTTAAATGAAAATGAAAATGATGATACCAATTTTGTGCGTTCTGGCCTTATCAGCTTGTGGTGGCGGCGGTGATGGTGGGAGTAATCCGACAATTCACAAAAAAGCTACTGGAAAAGTAATCGATGGTTATATTGTTGGCGCTACCGTTTTTCTAGATATAAATAATGATGGTAAGTATAACGCAAACACTGAACCTAGAGCTTTAACTACAAAAGGTGGTAGTTATGAGTTTGACCTAAATGAAACCCAAGATAAATGCCTTGGTTATGCTCCAACGATAGTAGATGTTCCTGTTGGCGCTATTGATGAAGATTTGGGGCCTGTGAAAAATGCTTATCGTATGGTCTTACCCCCTGAATTTAAAGAACAGGTCGATTTCAAAAACCGTTTTATCACCCCTTTAACTTCATCTTTATGGGCGACAGTAGAAACCAGTAATGGTAAAAGTAACTATACGTGTCAGGATCTAATGAGCGATATAGAAAAACAAACTAAACAGGCCCAAGCGTTAGAGCATGCTCTTACAGAAACAATTCGCACATATAATATTTCTGAGGCTAAAATTTATGGTGACTTTATTGCATCTGAAGATAGTGACCTTGCCTTAAAGGCCCAAAATATCGTAACAGGTCTAAAGAAATCGTTCACAGATACAAAAGATTTACAACAAACCAACCCCAATAGCTATGTGCAAGTTCATTACTACTTCAAAGATGAAAACGGCGCTAGGAATTGGTATAAAAAGGTTTATATTTCTTCTCTAGGTACTAATCAATCAGCAAAGCAAACAACCACAAAAATGAGCGATGATTTGTTAACAGAGGTGGAAGTGTGATCCGCACCAAAAGTTTTGGACACTGAGTTAAGTGAGTACAATCACTAACGAGGTGAACAATGACA
>NZ_JBGOOO010000050.1:0-22711 GCF_041439695.1 Vibrio sp. FF266 | reverse complement strand
CTAGCATCTAGCATCTAGCATCTAGCATCTAGCATCTAGCATCTAGCATCTAGCATAAAAACATACAGGATTCACATGTACCAACTTAGCTTTTCTATGCCCGAATTTCTTGAAAACTACTGGCATAAAAAACCAACCATCTTGAAAGGTGGCTTCCAAAACTTCGTCGACCCAATTTCGCCGGAAGAACTTGCTGGTTTATCGATGGAAGAAGAAGTGGATTCTCGCTTTGTCTCTAACCTCGACAATCAATGGACTGCAGAACATGGTCCATTCTCAGAAGAGAAGTTTGGCGAACTCACTGAAACACATTGGCAATTGATCGTTCAAGCGGCTAACCACTGGCATCAGGGTGCCAATCAGCTGACTGAAGCGTTCCAAGCGTTACCAAACTGGTTATTCGACGATCTAATGATCTGCTATTCAGCACCAGAAGGTGGCGTAGGCCCCCATATTGATCAATACGATGTATTCATCATTCAAGGCCAAGGTAAACGCCAGTGGAAAGTCGGCGCAAAAGATATTGGCCAATACAAAGAGACCGTTCAAGCTTCTGCACTTCGTCAAATCGAAGGTTTTGACCCGATCATTGATGAAACTTTAGAGCCGGGCGATATCCTTTATATCCCACCAGGTTTCCCGCATGAAGGGAACACGTTAGAGCCGTCAATGAGCTACTCTATTGGCTACCGCTCCCCTAAAGAACAAGAGCTGATCAGCAACTTTGCCGACTTTGTACTTGCTCATGATATGGGTGATGTTCACCTGCATGACCCAGAGTTCAAAACGCAAGAAGGCTACGGAAAAATTCGTTCATCGGATTTAAGCAATCTCACCGACATGTTGAAATCTGCACTAGAGCAACCTGAAACCATCAGTGAATTCATGGGGTGTCTGCTAAGCCAATCACGCCACCAGCTAGATATCGTCGCTCCTGAGCCATTATGGACTGAAGAAGAAATCGCCCAACACTTAGAGTCAGAAGGCGAGATCTGTCGAGTATCGGGGTTAAAGGCGCTATACCATGAGAATGAAAGCAACACAGCTTACATCAATGGGGAAATCGTTAAAGTTGAACAGGCTGATTCTTCGCTACTAAACGTACTGTGTGATGATTCGGTAATTAACTCAACAACTAACCTTTCTCCTTCAGGTGTAACCGTCGTGACGGAATTGGTGAATAAAGGTTACTGGTTTATCGAAGACTAACTTCGTTCATCGGTTTCGCGGATATCGCCAAGCCCTAAAGCGTTAGAGCCCAAGAAAAATAAAAGGGACAAATGAAATCTTCATTTGTCCCTTTTTCTATTCAATTGTTAACTAAGCTTAAAAGCGATACAGTGAACAACTAGACTAAACCTTGAACTGATTAACCAATTTCTGCTGCTGTTGGGACAGTTGATCAATTTCGCTACCCACTTGTTCAGAAGCTGCGGCTTGATCCAAGATCTTCGCACTCAAATCACGGATATTAACGACACTTTGGTTCACTTCACCGGAAACCGATTGTTGCTCTTCTGCCGCTCTCACGATCTGGTTGTTCATATCACTGATCGCTTCTATAGAAGTAAAGATCGAACCCAGATCTTCGACCGCTTTTTGAACATGTAATGCCGTGTCGTTAGCGAGAATATTACCTTCTTGTATCGCTTCAACGACATCTTGAGTGCCCGCGTGGACCTTGTCGATCACAGCTCTGATTTCACCAACCGATGACTGCGTTCGGCTCGCAAGGTTTCTTACTTCATCAGCAACGACAGCAAAACCTCGACCTTGTTCGCCTGCACGAGCCGCTTCAATCGCGGCATTCAATGCCAGTAAGTTGGTTTGCTCAGAGATTCCTTCAATCACACTTAAGATCTCAGTGATGTTACCGTTATTTTTAGCCAACTCTTCAACAATAGGCACGGCGCTCGACATACGATCCACCAGCTTTCTCATTTCACCGGCAGAAAGTTCGATAACCTGTTGGCCTTGCTGAGCAGAACGATTCGCTTCACAAGCGGCATCAACGGCTATTTCAGCATTTTGTACCACTAAGCCCGAAGTCTGAGTCATCTCTTCTGCCGCGGTCGCCACAAGATCCACTTCTTTAAACTGAGACTCACTACTTTCACGAGTACTTGATGCCGAGGCCTTCGCTTGGCTTGTCGTGCTCGCCACTTGCTCAGTGGTCTGAATCACCTCTTTAATCGTGTGTTGAAGCTTGTCTAAGAACAGGTTAAACCCTTGTGACAACTGACCAATTTCGTCTTGAGATTTCACTTCCAAGCGTTGCGTTAAATCACCTTCACCAGAAGCAATATCGTTCAGTCTCTCAACCACCTGTCGAATAGGCTTAACAATGGACAGTGAAGCAAAAGCAATGATCGCTAGACCGAAAAGAATAAAGCTAATACCCGCAATCACTTCAGTCTTAATACCTTCACTTAGCTTAGTACTAATAATGGCATCCAATTGATTCGCGTCAGCAACCACACTCTCTCTTGGAATCTCAAACAGCACACCCCAAGTTTGGTTGGCGGCAACAACAGGTGCAAATGCGAGTAACCACTCACCATTCTCACTCCATTGAGTCGTGACTTCGCCACCAAAGATAAAGTCCGTCATTAGATCACTACTTGTATTGTTGCTTTGAAAACTCGAACCAACCGCAATACTTTGATCATCAGAAGCGATAACGGAACCGTCTAAGCTAACGACGTAAACCGCGCCTGCACCTTCAAACAAGCTTTGATCCGATTGAGTGACAACATTGGTTAAACCATCGAGCCTTAAGTCGATGCCCAAAAAACCAATCGCCACATCATCAACGATGATAGGCACCGAAATCGAAGACGTAAGCAGTTCTTGACCACCGCTACTCACAACTCTTGGCGTACTAATACACGTTTGTCCAGATGACAAAGGACAGAAAAAGCGTTCGCTATTGCTGTTATCACTCAATGTTGATTCTGATAACACGTTTGGAAGAACATTCTCACCATTATCTGCGACCTTCCAATAAGGAGCAAAACGCCCTCTTTCATTCGAGCCGACATAATCCGCATCGACATAATTCGCATCTTCAGCATCAAGTAAATCGGGCTTGAAGACTAGGTAAGCCCCTTGAATAGAATCAAAGTTCAAAACGGAACGACGAACCATTTCATCTAACGCAGTACGAAGCTCTTCACTTGGGGTAAAGTTTTCGTCTGCGTTGTTCTTTAGAAACTGAGCACTAGAAGCCAACATTTCTGCTCGATAAATAGCTTCATCGACATAACGTTGAGTTTCCTGAGCATTAAGCTGAGAAACGGATGCCAACAACTGTTGAGTTTTGTTAATCACTGATTCTGAGCTTTGAGATTTTATGACCTGTTGATTGCTCGTCGCGTTGTAGATCGAGAAACCAATGAGAGACAGTGACGTAATGATTAAACAACAACCTGCTAAGAGGGTTATTTTCCACTGTACTGATAGAGAGCGCATTTAATATCCTTATTTAAGCCAAAAGACTTCCATAACCGTAACCATCACATTAGTAACAAACTGCTATGCACAATGTGAATGAGTTAGACGAATAGCTTAGCGGATAATTACAGCACAAATTACGTGCATATAAAACGAAAGTTTATAGAAATGTTAATAAATCGTGTATTTTGTCTGTTATTGCTTTGATTTCAAGAGCTTTCAGCTTGTCAGACTTAGGCTTCTTTGTGCCTAAGCTTCCGGTCATGAATAACGCAAATTGCTTCAGAGCAGTTGCAACATTTCAAGGAAGCCTATGACTCCTTTTTATTTTATAACCTCAATAAATTCGGATTAGTTTTTATAATCCAAGCTATAGAATTTTATCTTGATCAACTTCACACTTTTTGGTTGCTAAGTAGACGCTCAATCTCTAATATCTCGCGCCTAGATTCCCAGGTTACTTTACTTATTTGGCTCTCCTTAATGGAACGCCAAGACTTTTTACGTCCTAATTTTTGGAGAGATACGCAAATGTCCGCCTCGTTTCCATTAGCGAAACTTACCTTTTTAATCGCTATCCTGACTGCCGTGGGTCAAATGACTCAAACGATGTACGTGCCTTCTATCGGTCATATGGCGGGTGAGTTCTTGGTTTCAGCATCTTCGCTTCAAGCTGTGATGGCGTGCTACCTGATCCCTTATGGTCTGTCGCAATTTGCATACGGTCCACTTTCTGATCGCCTAGGTCGCAAACCAATCATCGTCGTCGGTTTGATCATCTACATCATCGGTACTTTGGTGGCATTGTTTGCTCACGAATATGAATGGTTTTTAGCAGGTAGCTTTATACAAGGTTTGGGCATCGGTTGTGGTGGTGCGATGTCTCGTACATTGACTCGCGACTGTTTTGAAGGCGCAGAACTGCACCGCGCAAACAGCTTAATTAGCATGTGTGTGATTTTCTCACCATTGATGGCTCCTGTATTAGGTGGGTACTTAACAGAAGCTTTCGGTTGGCGTTCTAGCTACTTGTTCCTGGCGCTGTTTGGTATCGCAGTGGTGATCACCATGATGACGAGCATGATGGAAACTCTGCCAAAAGAACGACGCAAACATGAATCGGTTGCCAACAGCTACAAGTTCGTTCTATCTGACAAACGTTTCCAAGGTTTCTTATTGGTATTGGTCGCAACATTTGCAGGTGTAGCGGTATTTGAAGCTGCGGCAGGTGTATTACTTGGCGGAGTACTTGGCTTGCCAGCAACCACAGTAAGCTTGTTGTTTGTATTACCCATTCCAGGTTACTTAGTCGGTGCTGGCCTATCCAGTTACATCGCACAACGTAGCAGTGAGCGCCGCGCTCTGAATGTTGGACTAGTTGCTATCTTGGTAGGGTCTACCGTGGTGTTGATACCAGGTCTATTTAGTCAAACAACAGCATTAACTTTGATCGGTGGTGCTACGATTTACTTTTTGGGCGCTGGTATCTTATTCCCGGCGGCAACAACAGGGGCGCTTTCGCCATTCCCGTACCACGCAGGTACTGGAGGTGCAATTTTGGGTGGTATGCAAAATCTAGGTGCTGGCATCGCAACACTACTGGCCTCGTTCTTCCCAGCTCAAGACCAACTTCCGCTCGGTTGCTTGATGATTGCAATGTCATTCATCGCCATGCTTGGTTTACGTTGGGTTAATCGTAAACCTGACCATTCAAACGAAATGCCATTGGCTATCTAAAGTAAACTCTACCTCAGCTCAAACAACGAAGAGGGACAGACTGAAAAGTATGTCCCTTTTTCATTGCACGTTTCCCCCAGCTCACATCTACCATCGATTCCATTAAACATTACTTTGATTTATTGAAAACAATAACAGACACTTACGCTGAAAGTACCAATCCAGAATCCCATTATAAATAACATCACTGGAAGAAAACTAACCACTAAAGGATGCTGGCATTAAAACGAGTAAGGTACACAATAGGATATACAGATGCGTTTCGCTTTAACCACATTAGCCGTATCGGCCGCACTTGTCGCCGGATGCAGCAATCAAGGAATAACAACCATGGACCACAACTCTCCATCGCAACTCATCGCACATCAAACCCAAGCTCCCGTAGCTAAGAAAGTCCCTCATGCAATGACGATTCATAGTGATACCCGAATCGATGGTTATTACTGGATGCGTGATGATGAGCGCCAAGACCCAGAGATCTTGCAGCATCTTGAGCAAGAAAACCAGTACGCAGAGGCCGTGCTGAAACACACTGAAGCATCACAAGAACAGTTATTTGAAGAGATCAAAGGCCGAATCGCAAAAGACGACCATTCGGTTCCAGTTCGCAAAGGCAGCTACTACTACTCGAATGAAGTCACAGGTGACAACGAATACCCAGTTCACTTGCGTGAAAATGACTTTTTAGGTACAGACAAGCAAGTCATCTTAGATGTTAACGAACTAGCAAAAGACCATGAATTTTTCAGTATTGGTGGCTTAACGATCAGCCCAAGCGAAAACTTGTTGGCCTATGGCGAAGACACGCTGAGCCGCCGTATTTACACCATCAAGATTAAAGACCTCACGACAGGTGAATACCTAACAGATGAAATTGAAGGAGCTTCGAGCGCTATTGCATGGCAAAACGACAACCAAGCCTTTTACTACATCAAAAAAGATCCACAAACATTACTTGGTTATCAAGTTTACCGCCATGTGTTAGGCACACCTCAAACAAGCGATGAGCTAATCTACGAAGAAGCCGATAGCGCTTATTACACCTCTTTAAGTAAAAGCAAAGATGGTGAACAGGTCTACATTTGGCACTCGAGTACAGAAACCAGCGGTGTTTCAGTCATAGATGCCAACAACCCAAACGCTAAAGCTGAAGCTTTCTACCCACGAGAAACGGGTATCGAGTACAGCATCGCTAAGCTAGGTGATTGTTACTACATCTACACCAACTACCAAGCGGTCAACTTCCGTTTAATGAAAGTCACTGCTGAAGAGATGCATGACCGCTCTAAATGGGTCGATGTCATTCCTGCTGACGAGAATACTCAGCTTGTTGACTTCGAGCTGTTTGATGACCATCTGGTTTACGAGCAACGTGCGAATGGCTTGTCTACAGTGAAAGTTCGTCAACTCTCAACAGGGAAAGAGTTCCCACTTGAATTTAACGACACTGCTTTTGCTGCTTACCTAACAAGTAACTATGAATTAGATAACTCAAAAGTTCGCGTCTATTACAGCAGCTTAACCACACCAGGTACTTACTATGATTTCGACCTAAGTTCAGGAGAATCCGAAGTCATGAAACAAACACCTGTATTGGGTGATTTCGAAGCGGATAACTACCAATCAGAGCGAATTATGGTAACGGCTCGCGATGGTAAGCAAGTACCTGTCTCTCTGGTTTATCGCAAAGATTTATTCAAGAAAGACGGCACTAACCCAATCTACCAATACGGCTATGGCTCTTACGGATCTACGATCGAACCTACCTTCAGCTCAACTCGCCTAAGCCTACTGGATAGAGGTTTTGTTTTTGCGATCGCTCACATCCGCGGTTCAGAGATGCTCGGGCGCCCTTGGTATGAGGACGGCAAAAAGCTAACCAAGCAAAACACGTTCAACGACTTTATCGATGTAACCAAAGGGCTAGTTGAAGAAGGCTACGGCGCACAAGATAAAGTGTTCGCCGTTGGTGGTTCTGCTGGCGGTCTATTGATGGGCGCAATCATCAACCAAGCACCAGAACTGTACTGTGGCATCGGAGCACATGTTCCGTTTGTGGACGTTGTCACAACCATGCTTGACGAATCGATTCCTCTTACCACCAACGAGTATGACGAATGGGGCAACCCGAACGATAAAACCTATTACGATTACATGCTAGGTTACTCACCATATGACAATGTGAAGGCTCAAAGCTACCCGAACATGTTGGTAACAACAGGCTTGCATGACTCACAAGTACAATACTTTGAACCCATGAAGTGGGTGGCGAAGCTGCGTGAGATGAAAACAAACAACAACGTGCTGCTGTTCAAAACCGATATGGAAGCCGGTCACGGTGGCGCTTCTGGTCGATTTAAGCGATTAAAAGAAGACGCACTTGAATACGCGTTCTTTTTAGACTTGCTAAAGACTCAGTAGATTCTGCGTAAAAGTGAGTATTCACACCATTTTGTCGCCATTTAGGGGCGACAAAATGGCGACAGAAATTATTAAGCATGCTTAAATACGATTAATCATGAAACCCACCAAATCAGCAAGCCCTTGAAAAGCAAGCAATCACAAGGGTTTACGAGAGGTATAAAAACAAATGAAAGTAATTAGCTTCAACATCAATGGCCTTAGAGCCCGTCTTCATCAGCTTCAAGCTATTATCGATAAGCACCAACCTGATGTGATTGGTCTACAAGAGATCAAAGTGCACGATGAAGCCTTCCCACTAGCCGATGTTGAAGCTATGGGTTACAAGGTCTACTTCCACGGTCAAAAGGCTCACTACGGTGTGGCGATGCTTTGTAAGCAAGAGCCAATTTCGGTACAAAAAGGCTTTCCTACAGACAACGAAGACCATCAAAAACGCATGATCATGGCGACGTTTGAAGACGACAATGGTGAGAAGATCACTGTGCTAAATGGTTACTTCCCTCAAGGCGACAACATTAAGCATGAAACCAAATACCCGTACAAGCGCCAGTTCTACAAAGACTTAATGACGTACCTGAACGATTACCACAACAAAGATGAACAAGTGATTGTGATGGGCGACATTAATATCAGCCCTACCGATATTGATATCGGTATTGGTGAACCTAATGCAAAACGTTGGTTGAAAACAGGTAAATGTTCTTTCCAGCCAGAAGAGCGCGAATGGTTGAAAATATTGATGGACTGGGGCTTTGTGGACAGCTTCCGTTTGCTACACCCTGAAGTGAACGATCAATACTCATGGTTTGATTACCGCTCAAAAGGCTTCGTGGACAACCGCGGCCTGCGCATTGATGTGGTACTTGCGACTCAGAAGCTTGCTGACAAGTGTACTGAAGCGGGCATCGACTACGAACTACGCGGCATCGAAAAACCGTCAGATCACGCGCCAATTTGGTCGACGTTTAAGTAGTTACTTTTAGGTAACAGAACTTAGCCATATCAAGTAGCTGGTAAATCGTGTTCACTAGGCTAACCAGAAGCGAATAACGAAAGAGAGGAGTTAATATCTCCTCTCTTTTTTCTTCGTGACTCTATCTGCCATATACCTAATTAAGCGGCCAAGCGGTCGTGCCGTCAACATCTAACGGCGTCTTAGCAAATTCATCTAAGCAATAGCCTTGATTAGACGATGCAAAATATGTCAAAGGCATGTTACTTAGACTAAGAGCTGTGACTTGTTGCTTCGCTTTATCACTGAAACTGAATCCCCACATATCTAAGTATTGCTTCATATCCCTTTCTGCTACGTAGCTTAATGCGATAAGCATCCAGTCATTGTTGGTGATGCCTTCGGCTTCTTGTTTGGTGTAATCAGAAAAACCAATAGAGCCTTTACCGTTGTTCCAAAGAGTATCACTGGCTTTCAAGCGATTAAACTCGCGTTCAATCAAGTGTAAGCGCCCTAGTAAATGCCAACCTGAATTCAATACACCTTGCTGCTCAGTCAACATCATCATTTGAATGAACATACGAGCCCCCCAACTCCAACCCGTTTGATTTTGAGCCGCCATAAAAGCGTTTGGATCTGGCTGAGTTCGGCTCTGCTGTAAAAGTTGATACTGCCCTTTAAAGTCTAGGCTTTGGCAAGACGATACCTTTGCCGTATCTTTGTAATACTTTGATTTACTGAAATACGAATAGTAGTTGGTTGTTGAGTGGCCTTCCCACCCAGAGAATCTAAAACGCCCTCTTTCCAGTCCATGACCAAGCTCGTGCAAATCACCATGCCCTAGAGGATGAAAAGACCAATAAGCATCGTAAGGGTTTCCTGAACAACCGTAACCACAAGTCGCTTGATCGGCATTCATGTGCTTTACAATATCAATGTTCGCAATTTCCCAGCCCTTTGCCTCTCCGTATTGGTGTATTTCAGCAATTTCATCAATTCCTGGCCCTTTGAAACCCGCAAGTGCATGAGGAAGGTTGTGTACGTAACGCTCTGTGGCGAGAGCCATATCATGCGGCTGTGCCCAATCAGAAGCTCCGATAGACTCTTTCATCTTGTCTAGTTTAGAGTGAACTTCAAATCCGGGAGTCACCAACTCAGCCCAGTCAAAGTTACCTTCTTCGAGCTGCGCGACAAAGCTATCGTTGTCCGCTTTACTTCGCCAAACAGGGTGTTGGGCAACATTTTCAAAACGCAGCTCTACATCGATATCGTTGGTATCAAAATGAACTTGTAATGTCCCGCCATAGGCAGAGGTCAGGTATATCGTTTCTCCATGTTTTACGGGGTAAGTTACCGAAGTCAAAAACTTCGGTCTTGCATAGCCGTCTTTACCCGAAAACTCATGAGTCGCACCGCTACGTAGTGTGTTAAGGGCAATCGACGTTGCCACTTTGTTATTATCTAATCGCGTCACTTTGATCGTCTTACCCGGTAAGGCATATACACCCGCCGCACGGAAGTTTTTCTTTGACTCTAAAGTAATAATCTTGGTGATGAGAGGGACATTCTTAAAGTTCTTGGTACTGAAGTTCCCTAAACTCGGCTGTGCTGCGTTATGTTGTCGAGTGTTGTATGTCGCGTAATCACTGTAATACGACCGAAGAAAGTCGATTCTATCTGTTACGTCTTTACCCATTGGGTACTTAACGTCTTGTCGGTAGCGATCAGCAAGTAGCAGTAACAGCTTTTCATATTCGTAGTTCTTGGATGCAAAGAGATCAATTTTTTTGCTATCAAGCGTCGTTAGGTGTGAACGAATACTGTTCGCTGCCTTATAGAACTCTTCATCCATGTTGGACTCATCTGGGCAAGATTTGTCATCACATAAATTTAAGTCAACAGTGAAACTATCGAGTTTCAGGCGCTGTAAAAGTGCTTGTTGTTTGACGATATTATCTGGCATGCGATCAATCAGTTGCGTTGAATCCCAATTTGACAGCCCTAGCCTGCGCCAATAGTTATCACCAACATACGTCATATGCATTTCTGCAAATAGTGCGTTGCCTAAGTCCGTCATACCGCCATCAAGATGCAAGTACAGTACGGGAATCTTTTTGTTGAACGCCAAACGTAACCCCGTCATTACATCGTTAATTTCGTCACCATCATTTAACTTTTGAGACAAAATCAATAAATCAGGGTTGTTCGTTTCAATACATTGGCTTAATTTTCTGCCGTCACAGGCGTTGTCATCATTGATAACCATCGAAGGATTGATGTTGCTCGTTAGCCAGTTTCGCGTTGCTTTGTCATCAGGAAAATAATAAGACTGATCCATCTGAGCCAAGACAACATTCTTAGGTGAACTTGTGCCAGATGCCCAACCCACCAAGTTTTTCAACCACACTTCCATTTCTGCGTTGACTGAATCCGTTGAACGTTGCTTAGTTCGAAATGGGTTACTTGCTAACGCAGCGTAACGACTACCGCTCGATGTATAACCTGCAATACCAATCGCAAGCTCTTGGTCAGTATATCCACTCTGCATCGCTTTATTGGTTTTCAGGATGACATCGTTGAAGCCGTAAGTTGGGAAGATGATCGCGGCATCGTGTGTTGGATCCCAATGAAGATTGCGCAGCGGCGTGCCGTCTGAATTTTTAGACAGAGACTGTTTAATTTGACTGTAATCAGATTTGTATTGGGCAACGAGCGTTTGGCTGGCGTCAATAAACTCATTGGCATTAGATACAAGGGATGCATCTCCGGATTCAAGCGCTTTTTGTACCTCCGTTTTACTCGGAGGTTGAGCGGAATCACTAGAACCACCACATGCAGAAAGTAGTAGAGACGACGGCAAAATTAGACACAAAGATAAGATGTTTTTTTTCATTGTTATACGACACTCAAAAAAATTGGAGCAAGTGTATCTATGGGTTTAATGAAGTCAATTGATTCGACTAATGGGTTCGTAATTTATGGAGTGAATTTAACAAATACCACTTAAACTTATTAGAACCCGAACAATTGAATTGAAATTAAAAACGGCGCTACAAGAGCGCCGTTTATCTAAGAAAATCTGTATCGTAGAGTTAACTTAACGGTCTTAGGTAAGCAAGGAAACGCTTCTCTGCGAATTTGAAAATCGCAATGATGATAAACGTTAGCGCCATGTAGAATAGACCTGCAGTTAGGAAAGACTCGAATGGAGCGTAGTAACGAGAGTTGACCAAACGTGCAGCACCAGTTAGATCCATAATGGTTACGATACCTGCTACCGCTGAACCATGAAGCATAAAGATAACTTCGTTACTGTAAGCCGGCAATGCACGACGTAGAGCACTTGGTAAAATGATGCGGCGGTATGTCTTGGGTGTGCTCATACCATACGCTTTTGCTGCTTCAACTTCACCTTTCGGTAAGCCATTAATAGCACCACGAATGATCTCTGCGGTATATGCTGATGTGTTCAGAATAAACGCAACTAAAGCACAGAACCACGCGTTTTCCCATAGTGTATCCTTTACTGGGAAGAATTGGTCCATACCGTAGTAAATCAGGTACAACTGCACCAATAACGGCGTACCACGGAAGAAATAAATGAACGACCAAGCCGGAGCGTTAATCAGCATATTTGGACTATTGCGAGCGATAGCTAATGGTATGGCTACGAATAAGCCAACAATCAAAGCGACACAAACCATCCAAGCCGTTGTCCACAAACCACCAAGGTAAATCGGCAGGCTTTCAATTATCAATGAAAAGTCCATAACTACCTCGCGTGGATACTGAATTTACGTTCAACCAACTTAAGTAAGCCCGTCGAAACACTGGTGAAGAATAAGAAGATGATTGCCACCGTCATATAGAAGGTAAATGGCATTTTGGTTGAACCCGCCGCCAGAGCGCTAACACGTACCATGTCTTCAAGGCCAATAATAGAAACCAGCGCGGTAGTTTTTAGTAAAACCAACCAGTTATTACCAAACCCCGGCAATGCGTGACGAATCATTTGCGGTAATAGAATACGACGGAATGCTAAGACAGGGCCCATGCCATAGGCCTTTGCCGCTTCCATCTCACCGCTGTCGACAGCCATTATTGCACCACGGAAGGTTTCAGCCATGTAAGCACCGAAGATAAAGCCAATCGTTAAGACACCGGCAATGAATGGGCTGACATCAATATAATCAGGTAGGTAAGCGGTCCATTCGTGGTTAGGGTCACTTGATGTGAACCACTCATTGAGCCACTCATTGATGGAATACAAACTGTTGTTTAAAAGGATTTGTCCACCAAAGAAAATTAGCATCATCAATACGAGATCGGGTATACCTCGAATAACGGTTGTGTAGAGGGTTGCAATTGCACGAGCCCAGCGATAAGGCGCGAGTTTAGCTAAGGCACCTAGCATACCAAGAACCATAGCTAAAATTAGCGACAGTAAGGCAACTTCGATTGTAAGCACCGCCCCTTTCAGGATCGACGCTTCATATCCTTGTAAATCAAACATAATGAATTCCAACAGAACTGCGAAAAAGTTGGTAAGACAGGGAGAGGAGAGCCTCTCCCTTAAGAAGTGACGCTAAAGATTACTTACCGTATACGTCGTAGTTGAAGTATTTAGCAGCGATATCTTGGTAGATGCCTTTTTCACGTAGTGAAAGGATTGCAGCATCTAATTGCTTAGTCAGATCTTTGTCTTGCTTACGTAGAGCAATACCAAAACCTTCACCGAACCACTTAGGATCAGTTAGTGATGGACCAACAAACTCGTAGTCTTCACCACCCGCTTTGTTTAGTACACCTTCTTCTAGAGCAGATGCATCACCCAGTACAGCAGCAACACGACCGTTAGCTAGATCAAGGTAAGCTTCGTCAAATGAACCGTAACGAACGATTTCTACTGTGTCGCCGTAGTTATCTGTTAGGTACTTGTCGTGAGTTGTTGCACGTTGAACGGCAATTTTTTGACCACTTAGATCATCAAAGTTAAGGCCTGCACCTTTTTTAGCGATGAACTTGTTCGGGATAAGTGCGTATTTACCTGTGAAATCGATCTTTTTCTTGCGCTCTTCCGTGATAGACATTGCCGCAATGATCGCATCATATTTACGAGCAAGCAGAGAAGGAATAATACCATCCCAATCTTGTGCAACGATCTTACACTTCACCTGCATTTCAGTACAAAGCGCGTTAGCCATATCGACATCGAAGCCTTTCAGCGAACCGTCAGCTTCTGTCCAGCTAAATGGAGGGTAAGCACCTTCAATACCGAAACGTACTGTTTTCCATTCTTTTGCTTGAGCTACGCCCGTTGCAGCAGTTGCAGCAAGTGCCGCGACTAATAACCACTTTTTCATATCCCTACTCCTGTGATTTAGGTTTTTATGTTTTGCTAATTTTAATATTGTGTTTGTTGTTACTTATTAACTTACTTGTTGTGTTTCATTGTTAACACTGTCGCCATTTACCTTAGCAACAGCATTTCAATTCTGATTAGTAAATCGATGAGATAAATTGTTGTAATCGCTCAGATTCAGGCTCAGTAAACAGTTTAGCTGGATCGCCTTGTTCTTCCACCAAGCCTTGATGTAAGAACATCACATGATTTGATACGTCACGAGCAAAAGCCATTTCATGTGTTACCACAAGCATGGTTCTTCCTTCTTCTGCTAGATCGCGCATTACACCAAGTACTTCCCCTACTAACTCAGGATCAAGTGCCGATGTTGGTTCATCAAATAGCATTACTTCAGGATCAACCGCTAACGCTCTTGCAATCGCAGCACGCTGTTGTTGTCCGCCAGATAAATGACCCGGGTAGTAATCTTTGCGTTCATATAGCCCTACTTTCTTCAGTAGCAGCTCAGCATTTTCAATCGCTTGTGCTTTAGGTACACCTAAGACGTGAACAGGCGCTTCGATAACATTTTCGAGAACGGTCAGATGAGACCACAGGTTGAAACCCTGAAAAACCATTGCTAAGCGAGAACGGATTCGCTGTACTTGTTTTTCATTGGCAGGAACAGAAACACCTTGGCGGTTATTTTTCATTTGAATTAATTCACCATTAACCCAAATCTCGCCAGCAGTAGGCGTCTCTAAAAGGTTGATACATCTAAGGAAAGTACTTTTACCCGACCCTGAAGATCCGATAATCGATACTACATCGCCTTTATGCGCAGAAAGTGAAATTCCCTTTAAAACTTCATTTTGACCAAACGTTTTGTGTAAATCCTTTATGTCCAGCGCTGGTACATCTTTCATGCGCTTTCTCTCCCAAGTTTGTGAAAATGCAAGGTACTCCGACCTTTTCATGCGATACAAACTAGCACCACACGAAACAACATGCAACAAATTATTAACCTAATAATTGAGAATAAATAGCGATTAACTCTGACTTATTATGCAATGAATAGCGTTTTAGTCTCAATTTATTGAATGAAACGTATCAACAAGCTGTAATTGCGACTCTGACATTGTTTAAATAAAGTTAATCAAAATGAGATTCTCGTAGCTTGATGCCTCACAAGAAAAACACGTTTTGTGAACTTAAAAACTGCGCTTCCGACAAAATCTAACACCCGCAGTAGTACACCAAACTCACTATACGAGAACGTCATTTAAAGGCCGTTGAGTGGTTAAAACTTCATAGGCAACTAAGAGACCAGTTGCTAATAGTAAAACCACTCAGTAAGTCAGAGGTATCCGGCTGATGCTATGTAGAGCAAGGCATGAAGAAGATAGCTAACGTCAATTTGTGAAAACTAATTACACAATTCATCAACGGTACGTTAATGAATCGCTTCGTTTTGTAGCTTTCTTTCACATAAACTCATAAAGTGATCAAGATCAATCACCCTAAAGGGTAAGCTTGTTAGACTCAGCAGCAAAGAATAAGGCATTAAAAATGCCAAACATTTCTTTTAACTTAGCTGCATAAAGCACATCAAATCCGTGCAACATAATATTAATAAGTTATAACTAAGAAATAACGCAATTACGCGAAATTTTATAATTCAATTTTAGAATTACTAACATAAAAATATGAGGAATCTATGTCAGACGTTGTGAATAATGCGAACTCTGAAGTAGAAGAGAAAAGCTATAAAGAGCTACACCGCCCTGCTTCTGAATTTGAGAGCCGCTCAGATTACTTAGATCACGAACTTCAAATCATGAAGCCTCGTCGTTTTGGCCTAAACCTTCCAGGCCGTGATTTCCGTTTTGAACTTGAAGATCTTGTTCCTGCACTTGCTGGTACCATCGGTATCATCGCGATGTACTCTGCAGTAATGATGTCTTGGGCTGATGGCCTAACTCAAGCTTGGGATCACGTAAACCTAGGTAAAGACTTCGCGATTGAAGTTGCTCGTGTAGAAATGCTGATTCCTGCACTGCTGTTCTGTATCCTTGCTTCTGGTTTCTTCAACCCGAAAGCAAACCTTGCCGGTAACCACGGCCCAATGATTCCTCTTATTGGTACCATCGCTCTCGCTGGTGCTCACCCTCTTGCATTGGCTATCCTTATCGGTGTCTTCGGTCTAATCCTAAGTTTCCTAAAAGGCGGCTCCAAGCTGGTTAACCTGACTTCGGAAGGTACCGCTGGTGGCTTGCTCATTTTCTTAGGCCTAACGGGTACCATGAGCCAAATTAACTCGATTCAAGCATGGGCGGTTGGTCTTCAATCTTCTACTGTTGAAGCGGGTAGCATGGGTTACGTTGGTTTAATCGTTCTTGCTATTACTATTGCTATCTATGCTTTCTTAGCAAAAGTGAACAAGCGTTGGTTAGCTATCCCAGTTTGTGCATTCACAGGCCTTGCTATTGCATTAGCATTGGGCGCTGGTTTCGATATCGTATTCGAAACTGAAATGGGTATCCCAAACCTAAACCCAGTTTACTGGTGGGGTTCGACTTCTGAAGGTTGGATGCTTGGCTTGCCAAACGTTGAACACTTCATCGCTTCTCTACCATTTGCAATCCTAGCGGTAGCGATGTGGTCACCAGATTTCCTAGGTCACCGTATCTTCCAAGAACTAAACTACCCTAAAAAGTCTGAAAAAGTTCTGATGGACGTTGATGACACTATGACTATGTGTTCTGTGCGTCAAATGGTAGGTACAGCGGTTGGTGGTGGTAACATCACTTCTTCTTGGGGTACTTACATGATCCCAGCAGCAATCGCGAAACGTCCAATTCCTGGCGGCGCAATCTTGCTTGGTTCTCTATGTATTATTGTTGCGATTCTTGGTTTCCCAATGGACGTTGCAGTATGGCCACCAGTGATGCGTGTTGCGCTACTTGTAGGTGTATCTCTACCTCTACTTGAAGCGGGTATGCAAATGGTTAAGGATTCAAAGGATTCTCAAGCAGCTGGTATCTGTATCTTCGGTTCAGCGGTTGTTAACCCTGTATTAGCATGGGCTCTGACTATGCTTCTTGATAACAACGGTCTAATTGGTGATAAAGAGCGTGCGAAGCGTCTATCATTTGTAGACAAGATTGTAATCCCAGTTGGCGTTTTAGTTATCTGTTTAGTAGCAATGCTTGCAGTTGGTATGCTAGAAAGTCAATATGGCCTAAAAGCTTGGCTATAATGCTCATTACTACACAAAAGTAGTATTGGGATTAAAAAAAAGTTTGGGTGGCAACCCCTGCCACTCAAATTTTTTCAACTTTTTTTGGCATTTATTGATTTAGTTTAAGGTTTGCAGAAATTTTTTAGCGTAGTCTTGAATACATAGAGTAAAGACAACATATAAAAGGTAGTGACAATATATATAACCATATGACGCTCATATGCTCATATATATTGTTATTAATAAGAGTGTACTACCCTTACGAGGGGCGCTGGCTCAACAGTGTTAATGTACGTATTTTTTCTACTAAAAAGGTAGGTATGTCATGGCAGAGCAATTTGCTAAAGCTTGGGAAGATTTTGCTGCAGGTGAGTGGCAAAGCGAAGTAAACGTTCGTGATTTCATTCAAAAGAACTACACGCCATATGAAGGCGACGAGTCTTTCCTAGTTTCTGAGGGTACTGAAGCAACTAACAAGCTTTGGTCTTCGGTAATGGAAGGTATCAAACAGGAAAACGCAACTAAAGCACCTGTAGATTTCGATACTTCTGTTATCTCTACCATTACTGCTCACGATGCAGGTTACATTGAGAAAGATCTTGAGACTATCGTTGGTCTACAAACTGAGAAGCCACTAAAACGTGCAATCATCCCTAACGGTGGTGTACGTATGGTTGAAGGTTCTTGTAAAGCATACGGTGAAACTCTTGACCCAATGGTTTCAAAAATCTACTCAGAATACCGCAAAACACACAATGCTGGCGTTTTCGATATCTACACTCCTGATATCCTAAAATGTCGTAAGTCTGGTGTTCTGACTGGTCTTCCTGATGCTTACGGCCGTGGTCGTATCATTGGTGACTACCGTCGTGTTGCACTTTACGGTATCAACTTCCTAATGAAAGACAAAGCTGCTCAATTCGCTTCTCTACAAGAGCGTTTCGAGAACGGCGAAGATCTTGCTGCTACAATGCAATTGCGTGAAGAGATCTCTGAGCAACATCGTGCTCTAGGTCAAATCAAGCAAATGGCTGAGAAATACGGTTTCGATATCTCTGAGCCAGCTCAAACTGCTCAAGAAGCTATTCAGTGGACTTACTTCGGCTACCTAGCTGCTGTTAAATCTCAAAACGGTGCTGCAATGTCTCTAGGTCGTACTTCGACTTTCCTAGACATCTACATCGAGCGTGATATCGCTGCTGGCAAAATCACAGAAGACCAAGCACAAGAGATGATCGACCACTTCGTAATGAAGCTGCGTATGGTTCGTTTCCTACGTACTCCTGAGTACGATGAGCTATTCTCTGGCGACCCAATCTGGGCTACAGAGTCTATGGGTGGTATGGGTGTTGATGGTCGTACGCTAGTAACGCGTTCGAACTTCCGTTTCCTTAACTCTCTATACACTATGGGTCCTTCTCCAGAGCCAAACATCACAGTTCTTTGGTCTGAGCAACTACCTGACGGCTTCAAGCGTTTCTGTGCGAAGGTATCTATCGATACTTCTTCTATCCAGTACGAAAATGATGACCTAATGCGTCCTGACCTTGGTTCTGATGATTACGCAATCGCTTGTTGTGTATCACCAATGATCGTTGGTAAGCAAATGCAGTTCTTCGGCGCTCGTGCTAACCTTGCAAAAACTATGCTTTACGCAATCAACGGCGGCGTTGATGAGAAGCTTAAAATGCAAGTTGGCCCAGTTGGCGACAAGATCACTGACGAAGTACTTAACTACGATGACGTAATGGGTCGCCTAGACACATTCATGGATTGGTTAGCTAAGCAATACGTGACAGCTCTAAACAGCATTCACTTCATGCACGACAAGTACAGCTACGAAGCGTCTCTAATGGCTCTTCATGACCGTGACGTTCGTCGTACTATGGCTTGTGGTATCGCTGGTCTGTCTGTTGCTGCTGACTCACTGTCTGCAATCAAATTCGCGACTGTTAAACCAATCCGCGACGAAGATGGCATTGCAACTGACTTCGAAATCGAAGGCGATTACCCTAAATACGGTAACAACGACTCTCGTGTAGATGACATTGCTTGTGAACTAGTTTCTACGTTCATGAACAAGATCCGTAAGCTTAAGACTTACCGTGATTCAATCCCTACACAGTCAGTTCTTACTATCACGTCTAACGTGGTTTACGGTAAGAAAACAGGTAACACTCCAGACGGTCGTCGTGCTGGCGCTCCTTTCGCTCCTGGTGCAAACCCAATGCACGGTCGTGATGAGAAAGGTGCTGTAGCTTCACTAACGTCTGTAGGTAAACTACCGTTTGCTGATGCTCAAGATGGTATCTCTTACACTTTCTCTATCGTGCCAAACGCGCTAGGTAAAGAAGAAGATAGCCAACGTGCTAACCTTGCAGGCCTAATGGATGGTTACTTCCACCACGAAGCTGGCATTGAAGGTGGTCAACACCTTAACGTGAACGTTCTTAACCGTGAAACTCTAGAAGACGCAGTTAAGCACCCTGAGAAATACCCTCAGCTAACGATTCGTGTTTCTGGTTACGCTGTACGCTTTAACTCTCTGACTACAGAGCAGCAAGCTGACGTAATCGCACGTACATTTACTGAGTCTCTATAAGCTCACGCTCAATAGACAGTAAAAACTATTAGCCTCGCCAATGTGCGGGGCTTTTTTATATCTACTCTAAATCTCATCAATACCCCCTCCCCCAAGAAAGATTAGATTGGCCACAAAAAGCACACTCGCATTCACTTTTTTTCTACAAATCCACTCAAACTACGGTACTATTTCTGTTCATCATTTTTGAGTAACCGCTACATGAAATTCCTTCGTTATTTACCACTGATTCTCCTCTCTTGTTCATCACTGGCATCTGAACGCTCTACGTTAACTTTTGCGTTAGACAACGATGGTATCTTTGGTGTCGACCAAGACTATACCAACGGTTTATTTCTGGGTTACACATCGTCAAGTATTACGCCATACGCTTGGGTAAAACCATTGAGCCTTTCCTATTGGGGCGCAAGCTCTTTAGATAAGTGGGAAATCACCATTGGTCACAAGATGTACACGCCTTCTGACATTGAATTAGAAAAACCATCAGCCAATGATCGTCCATACGCAGGTTACCTACATACAGAATTCAACTACATCAGCTTGAACCCACAACAAGCCCAGCGTTTTAACATCACGTTTGGTACTACAGGCGAGCGAGCACTTTCCGAAGACGCTCAAAAACTGGTTCACTCAATCACTAAATCAGACGAACCTATGGGTTGGAAGTATCAAGTTGATGATGAGTACGCAGGTAGCCTTGGTTACTTAAGTCATTTCAACCTAATGCGTAATCAAGCATTAGCGAATACTGACTTCGAGATATCTAACGTATCAGAGATCAACGTTGGTAATTTTAGAAGCGACATTTCTACTGGATTTATGTTCCGTTGGGGTACTGACTTGGGCGGCAACTTTGGCGCAGCGAACATCAGCACAGAAAACCCATTCAAAGCAGGCATGATAGGTGCTTCAAATACAGGTTGGTTTACTTACGCAGGTCTTGAAGGGCGTTACCGATTTAATGACCTGACTGTCGAAGGGGATCGTTCCGGTGTTAATGATTATGCAAAGAAAAATGACAAAGATCCTGCGATCTACGATGTGACTTTAGAAAACATTCAAGCGACAGCCGTACTTGGTGTTGCTTGGTATAACCGATACGTTGGTGCTTCTTTCGCACTTACCGCAAAAACACCCGATTACCAAGAAGCAACAAAGTCAGTGTACGGTACTGGTGGCATCACTATGTTTGCTTTCTTCTAGCCATAGAAAAGGCTTTCACCGCCTGCTTTTCAAGTTAAATAAAGGCAATCATCTTCACAGGTGATTGCCTTTATTTTTAAAGACCTAGTTACTATTTGACCCTATTTTATGTACCGTTTTTGTAATAAAATAAACGGTATAAATTCCTATACGAGAATAGCTCATGTCTACAACTGGTCGCATTCACTCATTCGAATCTTGTGGTACTGTCGATGGCCCTGGTATCCGCTTTATTGTGTTTCTTCAAGGCTGCTTAATGCGTTGTATGTACTGCCATAATCGCGATACATGGGATCTTCATGACGGAAAGGAAGTAACGGTCGAAGAGATCATTAACGAAGCAAAATCATACCGTCATTTCATGAAAGCCTCTGGCGGTGGTATCACCTGTTCAGGTGGCGAAGCGATGCTACAACCTGAGTTTGTTCGTGATTTTTTCCGCGCGGCTCAAGCTGAAGGCATCCACACTTGTCTTGATACTAATGGCTATATTCGTAAACACACTGAAGTGGTCGATGAAGTACTAGAAGCCTCTGATCTGGTAATGCTGGATCTTAAACATATGCGAGATGAAATTCACCACGATTTCATTGGTGTATCCAACCGACGTACTCTGGATTTTGCACGCTACCTACACAAAATAGGTAAGAAGACGTGGATTCGTTATGTGATTGTTCCTGGCTACACAGATACGCCAGAAGATGCGCATCTTCTGGGTGAATTCATTAAGGACATGGATAACATCGAAAAAGTAGAACTGCTTCCATACCACAAGCTAGGTGCTCATAAGTGGGAAGCATTGGGTCACGACTACCCTCTTGAAGGTACAAATCCGCCAAGCAAAGAAAAAATGGACGAGATTGTTGCTATCCTCAGTCAATACCATTCAAACGTAAAATACTAATTTAGACTTACGTTAATAGTGATTTCAAACGCCTCAATTTCGATTGGGGCGTTTTCTTTTTTGGTTAAAACAATCCTTTCACTTTTCTTTACAACTTTTGTTTATCAATTCAAAAAATCATATTAAATCCGTGTTGAGATCATGTTTCCACTCTTAGGAATGCTGTTACTCTTACTGCAACAAAATAATATAACATTTAGTTTTTTAGTGAGGTTCCTCCCATGGAAATGACCAATGCTCAGCGTCTAATTCTATCAAATCAATACTACCTAATGTCTCAAATGGATCCTGAGAACTCAGCTAAATACCAGCGTCTACAAACGATTGTAGAACGTGGTTACGAACTCCAAATGCGTGAGCTTAACAAAGAATTTGGTTGTTTAACTGAAGCAGAATGTCGCGAAATTATCGACATTATGGAGATGTACCATGCGATGCAAGAGTCGAATAAAATGCTTGCAAATCAAGAGCGTGCGGAAGTCGACCAACGTCGTCTACAATTCCTAGGTTTCGATATCGCTTCTGAAGCACAAATCGTACATTACGTGCGTTTCCTTGTTGATTCTGAAGGACTTTACCCTCAATTTGACAAAGCAGATCACCACTTCAATAGCCAAATGCCAATGTTAGAAAAGTACCGTCGCATGCTAACAACGTGGCGTAACTGCCCTCGTCAGTACCACCTATGTGCGACAGAGCTATCTCAAATATTTAGTGCTTAGAAGATTAGCTTTAAGTGGGCTTATAAAATTTCAAAAAAGGGTTACTCATCATGAGTAACCCTTTTTTAATATTCTGTCCCGTCCTGAAATGTGTTTACACATTGAGGACGAATTATGACTACTTCAAAT
>NZ_JBGOOO010000049.1:0-27777 GCF_041439695.1 Vibrio sp. FF266 | reverse complement strand
TTGGCTTTTTCAAGGCGTTTATACCAGAGGGCGAAGCCTGTTTTATCCCAGTACAGCACCTTAATCTTATCGCGCTGTTTATTGGTGAACAGAAATAGAGCACCGCTGCCAAGAGGTAGGTCCGTATCATTTTCGACAATCGCTGCAAGACCGTTGATGGACTTTCTAAAATCGACGCTTTCACGATAAAGGTAAATCTCTGGCGCGCTGAGCATACCTTTCATGACAACGCTCCAATGAGTTCAGCAAGATAGGCCGCTGGCGTACCTTGAGGAATGCTCAGCTCCACATCATTGATGAGAAGTGTCATGTTAGCCGTAGCTATCTGGGCCTGATACTTGGTTGTCTTTTCGACGATTTCGGCTCTAACAAATCCGACAGATCCCGATTGGTTTGCTGTTTGGAGTTGACGCCGTTTGGCAAAGAACGTGGATAAACTCAGTCCATGCTCTTCACAAAAAGCGCGTTGGGTAACACTGCTGCTTTCATATTGCTCAAACAGTGATTGCCATTCTAGGTTGGTGCGTCGTTTTGCCATTTCAACTCTCCTTTGGGTTGGAGAGATGATCTTATTCTTCGTGCCGGTTAATTAGAATGCGGGGTTCATGACGCGCTTACAATGCGAAAGCTAATTTTCCATTTTGGGTTTTTAACAAAATTCGTAACTAGAATAATATCTTTCTCCCCGTATTATTAATACGGAGAGGAACATTCAACAAACAAGGTAACCTGCATGATAACGAGATATTTATCGGATAAGTTTTGGTAGGGAAAATACGCATTAACAGCATGTGAATGAGTATTTAATCTAAGCGATAAAGGGGCATTTTCGTGTTTGATGCCCCTCAGCAAATCTTGCCCCTCAGCAAATCTGTGATCACCAAGCGATTCTGTCGCCCCTACGCTGTGATCTAGTTCCTACCCTAATTTAGATTTCCTACTCACCTCCCACTCAAAAAACCAATTGACTTTATTCATCTTTCAAGGTAAATAGACTACAATGATTACACAACAATAAAGTTGGGTTATGATTCCTGAGTTTAACGAGCAAGGAAATCTTCCTGAGGGTATTCACTACGCCTCAATGCAAGAATTGATTGACCGTTTTGGTTACAACGCCAAAAGAGCATGGTTACTCGATGGGCTAAGTTTGTTAATCAAGAACTTGGGCTCAGCAGGGTGCAATTTAATTTATGTTGATGGCAGCTTTGTTACCGAAAAGGAAATACCTGGCGATTATGATATGGCTTGGAGCATTCAAGGCGTCGACCCAAACAAATTAGACGCTTGTTTACTACTAGCGCTTCCCGCACATAGGAATGAGATTGAACTTAAGTATAGAGGTGATGTTTTCCCAGCAGAAATACCAGAAGGTGCTAGCGGTAAGACCTTCCTTAACTTTTTCCAACAAGATAAAAATACAGGTCAAAAAAAG
This sequence comes from Vibrio sp. FF266, assembly GCF_041439695.1. Taxonomy (NCBI): domain Bacteria; kingdom Pseudomonadati; phylum Pseudomonadota; class Gammaproteobacteria; order Vibrionales; family Vibrionaceae; genus Vibrio; species Vibrio sp. FF266. Next base: position 26,342 of record NZ_JBGOOO010000049.1, on the reverse strand, counting down.
GGAATTGTGGCGATTAATATTGGGGGTGAGCAATGATTAAAAACTCAAGACAACTCGCACTAACGAAAAATCAAGTACAAGAATTCAATACTACTATCCATGCTCTTGAAGAGGGTACAAGCGACACTCATCCCCTTCTTATGCAAGCACAAAAAAATGCTCTTATTTTTCAACGAGACGACCTCTTGAAGGAAATAGAAGAGTACGAACAACTCTTATCAGGGGAGTTTGCTGTTTTCGATGTCGATAATATTGCTGATTTACCAAAGGCTCTTATTCGCTCAAGAATATATTTGGGCTTAACTCAGAAAGATCTTGCTGAAAAGCTAGGTATGAAAGAACAACAAATACAACGATACGAAAATACTGAGTATTCATCAGCAAGCTTCTCTACCATCGTTTCTATAATTAGAGCTCTAGACTTAAAGATAACTGAAGATGTCTTTTTACCGAAAGCATCCCGAACTAAAAATCTTTTATTAGCTAAGTTATCCGATGCCGGGTTAGAGGAATCTTTCATTGAAAAGAGGATAGCTCCGCGTGAAATACATAACTTTGATCGCGATTCTTGGGTTGAAAGAGTTTGTGAGAAAGTCAGTACCATTTTTGGGTGGACCAAAGAACAACTTCTTGGTGATGAACCTCTATCTATAGGACGAGATGGAGCATTAGTTGCTAGATTTAAGATGCCCGCAGGGGCTAATGAGCAATACGCAAGCGCATATACACAATATGCTTATACTGTTGCTAAATTAGCTATTAGATACTTCAACAAGCCTAAAGAAGTATTAAATGAAGATGCTGAAATCATCAGAAATGAAATAATCGGCAAGTACGGTGATGTTAGTTTTGAGTCTTTACTTTCTCATGCCTATGATAAAGGTGTTATCGTTCTCGGCTTAAATGATTCAGGTGCATTTCATGGCGCAACCTGGAGAATATCACACCGAAATATTGTCGTACTCAAACAAAAGACACTCCATACTTCCCGCTGGTCATTTGATTTACTGCATGAGCTATATCACGCTAGCCAACGACCAGAATTAAGTGAATTTTCATTAATTGAGTTAAGTGAAACCAGTGATGAAAGAAGGCTAGATCAGGAGGAGATCGAAGCTAACAAGTTCGCTTCTAAAGTATTATTAGGGATGGAAGCGGAAAATTACGTCAATATGTGTTTTGCAAGCGCGAATGGTAACCTTGCATGGCTCAAAAATGCTGTCATACAGATAGCAGAGCAATATGATTTAGATTGCGGTGTCTTGGCGAATCAAGTTGCAAACAAACATGACATTATGGAAAGAAAGGTCGGTCGAAAATCGACTTGGTGGGGAACCGCTCACAACTTACAACAAAAAAACTGTGATCCTAGAGAAGTGTGCAACTCAAAACTTAAAGAGCACATATCCATTGAAGATATGGATGAGTTTGATAGAGAGTTCTTTGAACAAGCCATATACACGTAAGTAAAGTTTTAATTCTTTTTAAAGCCAGCCTTTAGGTCAGTTTAGTTCGGAGTTAGAGCATTAATAACTAAACGTTTTTTGTTTATTTTCACCTAGTTGTCATTTAACAGGCTTATAGTTGAATAAGGAATGGTTGTTCACGCTCGAAGAATTCAGTGAACAAGCTGAAGAAGCAATTTTATACTCGGCAACAGAAGCTAGCCTACGATTAAACGTAGATCACGCAATTGCCATCATGAAAGAGTTAGAAGCTAATGAAGACACAGAGAGTATTCAATAGACTAGTATCAAATGACTTCGCTAATGCATCGCCTGAAGATGTTAAAACAGTTGCGTTGGCTGTTTGGCATGAGTCTTTCGTACCGACTGTAGAACACTTGAGGAAAGAAGCTTTGAAACGTGCTGGTTACTTGGTTGATAAGCTAATGCGGTTTAATTGTGTTCCTACTGCTGTAAAGCAGCAGCTGTGTAATCTACGTGACCAATTATTACAATTCGCTGAAGCAGTAACATCAAAATGTGAAAAACTAGCCAAACAATGGGGTTTAACCAGCGATCTTAAACGCGAAGTTAGTTCTTTGCTTGAATTCCAAACTAGGCACTACCAACACGCATAAACTCAGATTCAAATGAAGAGGGATTATTTATCAGTTCTATAAGTCAAAGCTTCCGAAAACTTCGACAAGGTAACGGTAGCTTTGCTTACTAGCTAAACTGATTACTTTCTTTTTTTGATGTTAATCTATAAATCATACTTTCAAAGCTCATTTCAATTGAAGCGGCTTTCACTACGACACTCCATTTTAGCTCTAAACAGTGCTATTCATTAGCCATTAAACGAGTTTTCTATCATAACCTCTTCAACAAACAACGAAGCTCTAACTATCCATTTCTAGACATATTTTGCTTGCTAGTTAAATCTGACTAAGAGTTATGGCGTTTTTAAATACAAAAAAACCAGCTCATGGCCGGTCTTATGAATTAGGTACAAGTAATAGCTCATTGCGGAGAAAGAGTAATTTTCTTTGCTTTACCAGCTTTAATTGCAGCATTACAAGCTTGCGACAACTTACGCATAGCTTCAAGCTTACGTTTGTTAGTTACTTCATTTTTTTTTAAACGCATAATTTATTCCTTCAGTGCCAAAACTACACCATGAATCATATTCTAGTTGATCTGCGTACTTCCTTGCAAGCAAATTATAGAACAATACTAACCTTTCATCTACAGCAGAAGCCGTATAAACAATCACATTTTTACTTCTCGAATGTGACAGGATCAAAGCTGCTATGACTCTACCTAAAAGGTTTAACTGCTGTCTAGTAATCGCTCTTTCTGGTTGCTCAAAGAGTGTTTGATTTTCGATGTTTGACTTTAAGTCAAACTTAATCTCAAAACAATTTTCGTTGAGTTTCATTCCTATTCGGTCTTCGGTATCCTCCAGCCTACCATCACTAAAGTCACCTTCTGTCGACGGAGTTAGGTAAACAGTGTACTCGCTCTCCATGATGTTGCATTCTATTTGATAAACAATAAAACCTAAATCAACTTCTGTTAACTCTATAGGTGGTAAGTTTCGATGATCTAAAAACTTGAATACTTCTGAAACATCACCGATTACCGTAGGATTACTAGTTTCACTATTAGAAACAATGTTGTAGTTTACAAATTTAGCTCCAGACGCCAAAGCATTTGCCTCTAATGCAGCTAAAGGAAAACCATTGTTACTAACACCAAGTACTATTAGGAGATCGTTTACTTCCCACTCAATATTGAAAAGGTCTACACAAGGGACATCTTTGCATTGAACGATACTGTCTGGTTCATTTATACAACCATGAAGATGTACCGCACTCCCTCCAGCTTTCTCAATTAAGTCATCAATATTTAAAGTGTAATGTAGAAACTCAACTCCTAGTGATTGACAATATGTTTCGAGATACATACATTCGTAATGTGCTCGATTCGGTAAAAATTGCTCATATTTATGCCGAATTTTCTTTACAAGAGCCAATACTTCACAAGGTGAAGCTCCTTGGAATGCTTGGTATTCAGGTGTATTTTTAATATCTTCATATGCAGGCAGTTCTGAAGGAACAGAAAGCCCAGCACCTGATAAAACAATCACTTTCATAGTTTGGATACGTTATTGTCTATCATAATTACCAACTTTCTGGCGTTTCGCGGTATTTTATCAATATAATACAGTCATTGGTAGTAAAGCATTGATACTTGGTTATGCAACAAGAAGATAAGACAACCATAAATCCCCCAACACTTCTAGTTTCAAGTTGCTTTGCGTAACCTAAAACGTAAAAATTAACTCAAACGCCTTAAATTGCTTCTAGCCAGAACTTGCCGATGGTTTAACTTCCTGTGAATCTACTTCGAATTAACTTTAATCTTTATCTCTCCAACAATTTATCCTTCTTAAAGAGAAGATTTTATGGCGACAAATTGGCGACAGAATCTCCCGAAATACAAAGTTATATGTTTTTATACGCAGTTAAACTTTCCATAACCTATTGATATTTATTCTAACACCTTGAAATACAAGACAGTCGATTTGATCGATTAAGTTCTAACGTATAACGATTAATTACACTTCAGCCCTTGTTTAACCTTTTATTGCCTCCATATTTTCCATACAATCCTAAGCGATTATAAATAAAAACAATTTCAATTTCGGAGTCCTCATGAGCGACGTAAAGCACTGTAATTTATTGATTCTTGGTTCTGGCCCTGCTGGCTATACCGCTGCAGTTTACGCTGCTCGTGCAAACCTAAACCCAGTACTGGTTACCGGTATGCAGCAAGGTGGTCAGCTTACCACCACAACAGAAGTTGAAAACTGGCCGGGTGATGCTGAAGGTTTAACGGGTCCTGCTCTAATGGATCGCATGAAAGAGCACGCAGAGCGCTTTGAAACAGAGATCCTGTTCGACCACATTAACGAAGTCGATCTATCAAACCGCCCTTTCCGTCTTAAAGGCGATTCTGGCGAGTACACGTGTGATGCATTGATCATCTCAACGGGCGCATCAGCTAAGTACCTAGGTTTAGATTCTGAAGAAGCATTCAAAGGCCGTGGCGTTTCTGCTTGTGCAACGTGTGATGGTTTCTTCTACCGCAACCAGAAAGTTGCAGTTGTGGGTGGTGGAAACACCGCTGTTGAAGAAGCACTTTACCTGTCTAACATCGCGTCTGAAGTGCACCTTGTTCACCGCCGTGACACGTTCCGCGCTGAAAAGATCCTAGTGAAGCGTTTAATGGACAAAGTAGAGAACGGCAACATTGTTCTTCACACTGACCGCACGCTAGACGAAGTTCTAGGCGACGACATGGGCGTAACGGGCGTTCGTATTAAAGATACTCAGTCTGATAAGACAGAAGACATCGAAGTAATGGGTGCATTCATTGCTATCGGTCACCAACCAAACACTGAAATCTTCAAAGGCCAAGTCGACATGAAAGATGACTACATCATCGTTCAGTCTGGTCTTGAAGGTAACGCAACGCAAACCAGCATCCCAGGTGTGTTCGCTGCGGGTGATGTAATGGACCACAACTACCGCCAAGCAATTACTTCTGCTGGTACAGGTTGTATGGCTGCACTGGATGCTGAACGCTTCCTAGATGGCCTTAACGATAAGTAAATCTGAGATTGCAGATTTGATTATCGGTGCTCTCGCCTCAGTAGATGCAGGGCGTCATCACATTTTGTTGTAAATCCCTAGAGCCCAGTGGTATATCCACTGGGCTTTCTTTTGTATACTAGCCGCCCTCAACAAATAATAATTATCATTAAGCCTTCATAATGGATAAGAAAAAACAACGCAGCTTGAACAAGTGGCTTAAGCAACAGAGTAAGTTAGCGAAACGCTGGCTTATGATTGCGATTAGCCTTGGCGTACTTTCAAGCGTGTTCTTAATTGCTCAAGCAGCTCTTCTCGCCTCTATTCTTCACCAGCTGATCATCGAGAATGTCGATAAATCTGAACTGGTTGGTCATTTCGCAGGCTTGGCATTATCGGTCGTTGGCCGTGCTGGCTGTACATGGGGACGTGAAATCGCAGGTTATCGCTGTGGTGAACAGATCCGTGTCTACATCAGGCAACTCATCCTAGATAAGTTACGCGAGTTAGGCCCTGCTTATATCAAAGGCAAACCTGCGGGTACGTGGGCAACGCTGTTGCTAGAACAAGTAGAAGACATGCAAGATTTCTTCTCTCGTTACCTGCCTCAGATGTCTCTGTCGGTAATGATTCCATTCATTATTTTGGTTGTGGTGTTCCCAGTAAACTGGGCTGCTGGCCTTATCTTCTTGCTGACTGCGCCACTGGTGCCGATGTTCATGGCACTTGTGGGTATGAAAGCCGCCGATGCAAACCGTAAAAACTTCAAAGCGCTGCAGCGTCTTTCAGGTCACTTTTACGACCGTTTGCAGTCAATGACGACTATCCGTCTATTCGACCGCACCAACGCTGAAACAGAAGTACTTAAAGGTGCATCTGAAGTGTTCAGAACGCGTACCATGGATGTGTTGAAAATTGCTTTCTTGTCTTCTGCAGTGCTTGAGTTCTTCACGTCGATCTCGATCGCGATGACAGCTGTTTACTTTGGTTTCACCTACATCGGTGAGCTTAACTTCGGTCACTACGGTGTTGGCATTACGCTATTCGCGGGTTTGTTTATCCTTATTTTAGCACCAGAGTTTTACCAACCTCTGCGTGACTTAGGTACTTTCTACCACGCGAAGCAACAAGCGGTTGGCGCAGCCGAAAGTATTGTCGAGTTCTTAGAAACAGACATCACTAAGGTTAAATCAGGCGACACTCAACTCGATCCGGCTCAAGGCATTAATATTGAAGCTACCGACCTAAAAGTGTTAAGCTCTGAAGGCGTTCAATTGGTTGGTCCTATCTCGTTCGCACTGAACACTCGCCAATCGACTGCGTTAGTTGGCCCAAGTGGTGCGGGTAAAACAAGTTTGATCAATGCCATCCTTGGTTTCATGCCTTATGAAGGAAGCTTGAAAATCAATGGGGTTGAACTGCGTGACTTAGACTTAGCCTCTTGGCGTAAAACGATTAGTTGGGTTGGTCAAAACCCATTGTTGTTACACGGCAGCATTCGTGACAACGTCACTCTTGGTAAGCACGATATCGCTGACCAAACAGTTCAAAACGCACTAGAGCAATCATTTGCTAGCGAGTTCGTTAACGAGCACGGCTTGGATTACATGATTTCTGATCGCTCTGGTGGCCTGTCTGTTGGTCAATCTCAACGCTTGGCACTAGCTCGCGCAATGATTCAAGACGGTCAGTTCTGGTTGCTAGATGAACCAACAGCCAGCCTAGATACTCGTAGCGAACAGTTAGTGATGAAAGGCATCAATAGCAACATTGAAAGCCGCACTGCCCTACTTGTGACGCACCAACTCGCTCCTCTTAAATCAGTCGATAATATTCTGGTTATGCGCGATGGTGGTCTGGTTGAACAAGGTCATTACTCTCAGCTTTCGACTGCGGGTGGTTTGTTTGAAGAGATGCTGAACGCGAACTTAGCTCAACAAGATAATAAGGGTAATTTAGATGCGTGATTTACTGCCTTACCTGAAACTCTATAAAAAGCATTGGTTTGGCCTATCGCTAGGCATGCTATTGGCTTTTGCTACTCTGTCGGCTTCTATCGGCTTGTTAACGCTATCAGGCTGGTTCATTTCAGCTTCTGCGGTTGCAGGCCTTACGATTGCGCGTGAAACCTTCAACTACATGCTGCCGGGTGGTGGTGTACGTGGTTTGGCAATGAGCCGTACTGCGGGTCGTTGGGGTGAACGTGTTGTCAGCCATAATGCAACATTCAAATTGTTAACTGATCTGCGTATCTTCTTCTTCAAGAAGCTGGCTCCGCTGATCCCAGGTCGTATCTCAAACCTTCGAGATGCTGACCTTCTCAACCGTTTGGTTGCTGATGTAGACGCCATGGATCACGTGTACTTACGTTTAGTAAGCCCAGTGACGGTGGGTGTGTTCGGGATTTTCTTCCTGACTCTGTTCTTGATGTGGTTCGATAGTTCGCTTGGTTTGATCTTGGGTTCTATCCTTCTGATCATGCTGTTGGTTTGGCCAATCTTATTCTACAAGCTGGGCAAGCGTAACGGCGGTGAACTAACACAGAACAAAGCTGATCTACGTGTGACTACACTCGATTGGATTGAAGGCTACAGCGAACTGACTCTATTCGGTGCAGAAGAACGTTACCGTAATGCAATTCTAGAAACGCAACACAAGCTGATGGCGAATCAGTTTGTAAACGCCAACCTAACCGGTATGGCTTCAGCAGCGCTAATGCTGTTCAACGGTTTGACGCTGGTTCTTATGCTTTGGCTTGCGGCTGACGGTGTGGGTGGCAATGCACCAGACCCGTTCATCGCGCTAATGGCGTTCGCTACTATGGCAAGTTTTGAACTGCTGATGCCTATCGCAGGCGCGTTCCAGCATTTAGGTCAAACTCTGTCTTCTGCTCGTCGCTTGAACGAAGTGATTCTGTCGGAGCCTGAAGTTCAGTTTGCTGAAGAGAAACTCGACATCAACAAGCCGCTTGATATTACGTTCTCAAACGTGACGTTCAACTACCCTGACTCTGAGCGCAGTGTTCTGAACGCTGTTGACCTAACGATCCCTGCCACGCACAAGGTTGCGATTGTGGGTCAAACGGGTTCTGGTAAATCGACTCTGATTCAGCTTCTGACTCGCTACTGGGATCCTAAAAAGGGCTATATCTCAATCGCGGGCATTGAACTGACACAATGGAATGAATCACAGCTTCGTGAATCAATCAGTGTGGTAAGCCAGCGTGTCGACATCTTGAATGGCAGCCTACGCGACAACTTGTTGATTGCGAAACCAGATGCCAACGATGAGCACCTAACTAACATCCTTAAAGACGTTGGTCTAGAAAAGCTACTTGAGAATGACGCGCTTGATAGCTGGTTGGGTGACGGTGGTCGTCAACTGTCTGGTGGTGAGAAGCGCCGTATTGGTATTGCACGTGCGATTCTTCATGATGCCCCTATCCTGCTTCTCGATGAGCCGACAGAAGGCTTGGATAAGCAGACAGAACACAGCATCATGGCGCTGTTCGAGAAGCACTTCGAAGGCAAGACGGTTATCTTCATTACGCACCGTTTGATTGGTCTTGAATCCATGGATTCTATCGTTCTGATCGAACAAGGTGACATTGTTGAACATGGCTCTCACGAGACACTACTGAATGCACAAGGGCGTTACTTTCAACTTCGTCAGGCAATCTAGCTCCTCATAAGTTATAAAGAAAACGATTCAAAGCCCGAGTTTATACTCGGGCTTTTTTGTGTCTTTATGTTTTTGTATCTTCACTCTTGAGCAATCTATTAGGCAAGTTTGGTTTTAAGCCTCTTTACTAAATCACTGACTTATCGAATTGGTTTTAAACAAAGTTCTGTTTGAGCTTCTCTTCCAACGCTTTGACGCACAGTTTGATGGCAATCGGTGTGTTTGAGGCGAATGGATTCAACGCATAAACCGTGTTTGTGGGTAGTTGAAAACTTGGTAAGAGATCGACCACTTCATTTGATAGTTGACGAAGATAGAAGTCTGGGATCACACCAATGCCAACGCCAGATTTGATCAACGCGAGACAACTATGAAAGGAGTTCGTAGTGCAACTTGCTTGTTGTTGGTAAATAAAGTTTTGATCTGTTTGAGAAGTAAAGTGATGAGAAACTTGCTTACCTTGCCATGAGTTAGCAATGTAAGGAATAGATTCAAGCTCACGAGAACGCATGCTTTCAACGCCACACAACACGTCTTTAAACTCGCCCAAGCGTTTCTGCTTTAGGTTACTGTCACGAGAAGTTCCTACTCGTACTGCGAGATCAATATCGTGTTCCATGAAATCTAAGTGCTGATCATCGCTTATCAGCTCGGGTTTTAGCTTGGGATATTGCTTCATTAGATCTGCGACAACAGGGGCGACGAGCAAGTCCATAAGAGCATTCGGTGCAGTAATACGAATCCGACCTTGTGGCTCTTCTAGCTCAGCTTTGGCCATATCCCAAGCCGAGTCAGCAATCACGTTGATGTCTTTGCAGCTTAAATAAAAACGCTCACCCATACTGGTCAGAGATTGCCTCCGTGTTGTGCGTTTGAGAAGTGAAGCCCCTAACTCTTGTTCCAGAATTTTGAGGTGCTGACTGACGACGGACTTAGACAACTCAAGCTTTTCAGCCGCAGCTGATACTGAGCCCTGCTCTACGATGTGAGCGAAAATCGACATCTGCTTTAGCTTACTCATCTTATTGTTCTCTTTTTACATACAGTATTTTCTATTATCTCTGTTTTTCAACTTAATTTCCAAGGCTAAACTGAATCCAACTTATCGAGACACCCAAATCAAAGACACAGTGTTTGAAAGAAGACTGTTATGGAGAAAGACAATGTTAGACAACCAAATTTTAGAAGCATGTAAGCAAGGCATTAACGCGTGGCAGAAAGCATTCAACAGCCAAGATGCGAAAGGTTGTGCAGATCAATATGCTGAAAGCTGTGTAATGGAAGCGCGTCCATTTGGTACTTTTGAAGGTCGTGAAGCGATTCAAGCATTTTGGCAAAACATCATCGACCAAGGCTTCAAAGACGTTGATTACACAGACGTTACGTGGGAAGAGCACCCAGAGGGCGGCTACATTTTGACGGCTAGTTGGACAATGAACAAAGCGTTTGGTGTTGTGCATCGTGAGCACTGGGCACTAGAAGCCGATGGTTGCGCTCGTTTAATCAGCGATGACTTTGAGGTTCAAGGCGAACGCTAGAGCTGCTCGCTTTTAAAAGAACAAGCCGCTTTAAAAAATAATGCGATAACAATAGTTATGTCGCTAAAAAATAGTTATGTCGCTAGAAAATAGTTATGTCGCTAGAAAAACAAAGGCCGGTAGTCTGAATCAGACTACCGGCCTTCTCTTTTTATTCCAGCCGGTTATCGACTGCTTACGAAAAACAACCGTTATAGTGCCGCTTTCTTCGCTTCTGTAATCCAAGCATCAAACGTATTTCGGTTCGCTTTGATCCAACCGTTTACGTGCGCTTCGATATCAGCCGAGCTGTTCTTACCTTTACTCATCATCATGTTCTGAGCACTTACATCATTGATGTTAAGTTTGATGATTTCAAAAAGCTTCGCCGCAGATGGGTTGTTCTTAGCAAACTCTTTGTTCGCAATAATACGCATCGAGTTCATTTCGAAGCCGTAGTTCTTACCGTTAGACAAAGTAGTATCAACATTCGCACGATCACCCGGAAGTGAAGAGAATGGAACTTCTAACCAAACTACGTCTTCGTTAGGAACCAATACACCACTTACCCAATAAGGTGTCCACGTGTAGTAAAGAACTGACTCGCCCTTTTGGTAACGTGAAATCGTATCTGCGATGATCGCTGCATAGTTACCTTGGTTGTGAGTAACGGTATCGTCCAATTTGAATGCAGAGATTTGGTGTTCGATGACCATCTCACAACCCCAACCAGGGTTACAGCCCGTCAGGTCTGCTTTGCCATCGCCATCAGCATCAAACAGCTTAGCGATTTTTGGATCAGTCAATTGACCTATGTTAGTGATGTTGTACTTTTCAGCGGTTTTCTTATCAATAAGGTAACCTTGAGCGGCACCACTTACATATTGGCCTTCACGGTAGAATTTGTCATCGCCACCCGCCATTTTGTATTTATCAGCGTGTAGTGGGAACCAACCTACGGTTAGGAACGTTGCATCACCTTTTGCAATTGAGGTGTAAGCTACGTTGTAGTCCACTTCTTGTGTTGATTTCACGTCGTAACCAAGCTCTTCTAAAGCACGGTTAACAATCAGTGTTTGGAACGTTTCTTCAGCAACTGAAGATTGAACAGGCTGAACTGATACACCTTCACCCGGTAAGCTTGCAGCCCACACGTTCGTTGATACAGCCAGTGTCGAAACGATGCCAACGGCTAGCTTACTCTTCCATGAATTATTCATTGGTGTTTTTCCTTAGTTGTAGTTCTGATTGTTTACCGCGATTTAAAGCTTTTAGCACAAGGGAAACAGGCCCCATGTGATACCAGCGTAATTTTGTATTACCTGCATTTACCCCAAGAACTTGGGTAATGCGGTCAAGTAGGATTGCAAGAATAACAATGCCTAGTCCACCAACAGCGGCCAATCCCATATCCAGTCGGCCAATACCTCTCAGTACCATTTGACCTAATCCACCTACCGCGATCATTGATGCGATAACCACCATCGATAGCGACAGCATCAGTGTTTGGTTCACGCCCGCCATGATGGTTGGCAGTGCAAGTGGTAGTTGAATTCGGTAAAGCATCTGCTTTTTGCTGGCACCGAATGAGTGACCCGCTTCGATCAACTCTTCCGGTACTTGCTGAATACCCAAGATAGTCAAACGTACAACAGGAGGAAGTGCGAATATGATCGTCACCACCACACCCGGAACGTTACCGATACCAAACAACATTACGATGGGTACAAGATAAACGAAGGCTGGCGTCGTTTGCATGGCATCAAGAATTGGGCGTACGAATTTAGCCGCGGTATTGCTGCGAGCGAGCCATATCCCCATGGGTAAGCCGATCAGCAGACAGAAGAATACCGATGTCATGACCAGTGAAAGCGTGGTCATCGCTTCAGACCAAGCGCCAATCAAGCCAATAAAAGTCAAAGAAACGGCTGTAGCCAAACCAAGCTTCAGGTTTGAAAACTGCCATGCAACGAGAAACAAAATGATCAACATGAATGGTGCAGGTGTCGACACCAACGCCGTTTCAAATGAACTTAGAATGAAATCGATAGGCACACGGATTGCTTGAAACAATGGACGTCCGTGCTCAACTAACCAATTCAGTCCAGACTCTACCCAAGTGTCGACGGGCAACACTGCTTCTGCAAAAGGGTTAAGTGGGTCAAAAGGTGTCGTTTCGACTGTTTCGCTGCTTAACCAATCTGCTGATGGGGAGGTATCCGCTGCTTGACCCCAAGGATCACTTGCAGGTTGAGCTGCTGGAGCTGATTGAGACCATGGGTCATTATTTGTTTGTTCAGACGACATGATCTACCCCTTATCCAATGTTTGTAACAGTCGTGACTTAGTTACCACGCCAAAGTAATTACCTTGCTCATCCACAACAGGAACGGAGTAAGGCACACCGCCAACAAGGCCAAGCACATCATTGATTGGTAAATCAGGGTTCAGCGTTAGGCCATCATCGAGCTGCGCACTGGTCAGTGATTTGTTCTCTTTGTGTGCTTTACGAAGGGAATCAATAGAGACGATACCGGAGTAACGACTGCTTTTCTCAACAACAATGCCGTATTCACGGTCGTTATCCATCAATATTTGTAGAGCCGACGCTGGGCCGTCATGTTCTGATTTTTTAAATACCGCAGCTGGCTTCTTACGTGCAATGTCTTTCACCGTAAGAACACTTGCTACATTCACACCGCGGAAGAAAGCTTCGACATAATCGTTCGCTGGGTTGTTAAGAATTTCGTCTGGGGTACCCACTTGAACCACCTCACCGTTTTGCATAATGGCAATACGGTCACCGATTCGCATCGCTTCATCCAAATCATGGGAGATGAAAACAATGGTTCGTTTGTCATCATTTTGAAGACGAATCAGTTCATCTTGCATTTCAGTACGAATCAAAGGATCGAGTGCAGAAAATGCTTCGTCCATTAACAGAATATCAGGGTCACATGCTAGGGCACGAGCCAAACCAACACGCTGCTTCATACCGCCAGACAATTCATCAGGGTAAGATTCTGAATACGGCCCGAGACCGACTCGTTCCAACGCTTCAAATGCGGACTGTTTTCTCTTATCGACTTCAACACCCGCTAGTTCAAGACCAAACGCGGCGTTTTCAATCACTGTCATGTGAGGCATCAATGCGAAGTTTTGGAAAACCATGGAGATGTTGTTGCGACGGACTTCGCGGAGCTCATCTTCTGAGGTGTGGGCAATGTCTTTGCCTCGAAGAAGCACATTACCTTTGGTAGGTTCAATCAAGCGGTTAAGAAGGCGTACTAGGGTTGATTTGCCAGATCCTGACAGTCCCATTATGACGAAAATCTCGCCTTCTTGAATGCTAAGAGAAACATCGTTAACGCCGATCGTTAACCCTGTTTCTTCGAAAACTTTATCTTTGTTCGCGCCTTCATTAATCATTGTAAAAGCACGGTCGGTGTCTTCACCAAACACCTTGTACAGTCCCTTAACTTCCAGTATGGGATCCATGTAATTTAATCCTTTCTTAGTTATCTAAACTAATAGTTATTTAAACTCAAAACCGATTATTTAAACTTAAAAACGGTTATTTAAACCCGAAAAACGATTAGCACTCTAAGCAATTAACCCATGCAAATCAAGGGGCATCGTTCTGTAAATCCGATGAAAAACCGTTAAAACCCCAGCCCAAACAAAGGTCAAATATCAAGCCCATACAAAGCAAAATATTGATAATAAAGAAATTTAAATCACACTCAACACCTGCGGCATTATGTATTACTTACAGATAGATTATTGAATATTTATTTCACATCAGAACAATTAATAGGCTAAATAGACCAAGAATATGCACAAATAGTTCGTGTACAAATAATTCGAATACAAACCAATTAAGAGAGTTTAAACGCCACCAAGACTGGTAAATTAACACCATTACGAGGCGCGCACTCCCAATGACTTTTACACACATATGAAGGGCAATCTGGATAGAGTCCGTCCAATTAGGCACAGATCAGATTGATACCTTAATCTCCGATATGGAAGACATAACACCAACTGTGATACTTGCTGCAAACTGTCAAAAGTCGATTACCCAGGCCGAAAGACAACTTGTAGAGTACACATTGCTGTTCCATTCTTTACCTAAAGGTTGGGCACTCTTTCGGACGGATAAAAGGACAGGTATTAGAATGATAAAAATGCTGGTGTGTGACTTTGATGGAACGCTTGATGGCGGCTCGTCTCATGGGGTTGATCAGTTGTTTAACTACTTAACAAAGCAACCGGATATTCGCTTTATCATCGCGACAGGTAGAACACTGCCCTCAATTCGTGTGGGTTTAGCTTCTGACAACTACCCGAAACCACACACGATTATCAGCGACGTAGGCACGAGAATTCATCACGAGCACTCCCAAACGCCGGATCACACCTGGCACAATCAATTAGAAGCGTCTTGGAACAAGTCAAAGGTTGAGTCTGCACTTGCATCGCTCGATTTCATGGGAGAGCGCTTAGAGATCCATCAAGGGGAATACAAGATCACTTTCGAAGGAAAACTGTCTGACTCTCAGCACGAGCTAATTGAGTCAAGCTTGGAGTCACACGGATTGGATGTACACCTTACTTACTCCCACGATTGGTACTTAGATATCACGCCTAAGGGTGTCAACAAGGCCACAGCGATTCATCATCTACTTAAACAACATCAGTTAAGCATTGAAGAGGTATGCGTGGCTGGCGACTCAGCGAACGACACCTCGATGCTAACCATAGATGGCGTAAATTCAATATTGGTCGCGAATCATTACCCTGAGATCGCTCACCTGTCCGATCGAGATAACGTATACACCAGCAGAGCAACACATGCAGAGGGTGTGTTAGAAGGCCTTAAATACTGGCAAGGGCTTGCTGCGTCGGGTAATTAATACCAGTGTATCAAGCAGATCGCCTCGACTTGATACACTTATTTCCAACCAGGAAGCCAATGATCCTTATCGGTTAGATCGCGCCAGTTAATGTCTTCTTCTCGTTTCGTCATCACCGCTTCTATTAAGCAACGAATGACCTCCCCTTCTTCGAATTCGACCTCCGTGATCATAAAGTGCTTTTCTTTCTTTACTGGGCTAACGGCCGTCCATTTACTGCGAAGTAGTTTCTTTGGATTGATTCGATTCATTGATCTTATCTCTCGCTGTGATGTCGTTGATTAATATGAGTTGTCTACTCGACACTGGGTAATAGTCTCTATGACGCAAAAAAGATCATAAAAAAAGCCAGCGATTAAAGCTGGCTCTATTCTGGTGATTGTTTCTCGTTAGAGATTAACCATTTTTAGGTGGATCAAATGCCGTCAGTTCTAATGCTGGGCCTGTGTATTTTTCAATTTTCACAAGCGCAGAATTCGCAGCACAACCATTTGCCAAACGAGAAGTTGGAATATCCAACGTGAGCACGTTACAGCCACCATTTTTACATAAACCTGTCTCTTTATCTAAATCTGGCCAACCGCCTTCATGGATACATACAGCACCCTGTTTGATACCATCAGTCACTAATGCACCAACCAGTACTTGTCCACGATCGTTATATGCACGAACCAAATCTCCGGTTTTGATGCCACGTACTTTCGCGTCTTCTACGTTAATGGAGATAGGTTCACGGTTACCAATAGCGTACTCTTCACGCAATTTTGCATAGTTAAATTGACTGTGTAAACGGTGGGCCGCATGCGCTGTCATCAACTGAAGTTCATCACTCTTCGCTTTACCAAAGAACTCTGTAGGCTCAATCCACGTTGGATGCGCTGGACAATCCGCAAGATTGTAGCCTTCGATTGTTTTAGAGAAGATCTCGATCTTACCACTTGGTGTACCTAGCGGATTCATCACAGGGTCTTTACGGAAATCAGCATGGCGAACGAACTGTGCAGCTTTCTTGTTGTATTTCATTTCAATAAGCTGGTTATCATCCCAGAACTTACCAAACTTAGGCATACGTACACGTGCAGATTTACCCGCTTTTTGCGCTGCATCGTAGAAGCCTTTCAACCAAGCCATTTCGTCTTTACCTTCAGTAAAGACATCGCGACCACCGGCTTTGATCATCTCAGACATATCTGCAAATACATCAAAGTCGTTACGCGCTTCACCTTGAGGTTCAACTACCTTCTTCATTGGTACTAAATGTTGGTTACTGTAGTCACCTGTCATCGTCATATCATTACGTTCAAATGACGTAGTGATTGGCAATACAATATCCGCATGCTTAGCCGCTGCAGTCCAGTAGATCTCAGAGATAACCACAAGTTCAGGTTTTTGCCACGCTTTGATCAAACGGTTGGTATCTTGGTGATGAGTAAAGTTACCACCGCCCGCCCACCAAATCATTTTCAGGTCAGGGAACGTCAGTTCATGACCATTGTGCATATATGATTTGCCTGGGTTTTCCAGTGCTTCTGTAATACGAGCAACAGGGAAGCTGTTCACCGCACCTGAAACTGCCCAGTCGTTACCTGCTGAAGAACCACCACCGATCGAAGCTGAAATCGCAGGTAATACACCAGCATCGCGTGTTGGGTTACCACCATTAGAATAGTGGTAAGACAGACCAAAACCACCGCCAGGAAGACCAATCTGACCAAGCATTGCAGCTAACGTCGCAATCATCCAGTGGCGTTGCTCACCGTATTGTTGACGCTGAATGCCCCAACCCGCCATAAGCATAGTGCGGTTCTGGCTAAAGATGTCTGCTAGAAGCTCAAGTTGTTTCGCAGGAACGCCTGTGATCTCTTCAGCCCATGCAGGCGTCTTTTCAACACCGTCTTCTTTACCCATTAGGTACGCTTCAAACTTATCGTAACCACTGGTGTACTTATTCAGGAACTCTACGTCATGCTTACCCTTCTTAACTAAAGAGTGTGCGATACCCATCATCATTGCGACATCGGTCATTGGGCGCGGCGCAATCCACTGAACTGTGTCACCAAAGAAGTCGATAGTTTCAGAGCGCATTGGGTCGATAGCGATGATTGTCTTGCCTGACTTCTTAAGTTTGTGGAAGAACTCTAGGCCTGAACAGTCGGTTGAACTCCATGCAATCTTAAGCGTGTTCATTGGGTTCATACCCCACAACACAACAACGTCTGAGCTCTCTAGCACCACAGGGTGAGTGGTTTGCTGTTCATAAACTTCGATAGATCCCATTACGTGCGGCATGATCACTTGAGCAGCACCGGTTGAGTAGTCACCTAAGTGACCTGAGTAACCACCAGCCAAGCTCATGTAACGTTGTAGTAGCGTTTGTGCTTTGTGCAATACACCACTTGAACGCCAACCGTAAGAACCCGCGAATACAGATTCAGGGCCACTCTCTTTACGGATACGCATGTGTTGTTCGTGGATCAGCTTATAAGCTTCATCCCAAGACACTCGAACGTATTCATCTGAGCCACGAGTTCCTGTTGGATCGGATGGGTTATCTAAGAATCCTTTACGTACCATTGGGTATTTAATACGAGCTTTGGTATGAACCTGATCAGGACCTGTCGTTTGTAAACTATTTGGCACTGTTTGTGCGAGAGCATTCGTCGTTGAAACTAGCTTGCCATCTTTCACTTCACATAACATCGGCCCCATACGACCTGCTGTTAATATACCTTTACCACGCTTATTCGCAGCCGATGCTGCCATTGGCGTCAATGATGTGAATGCCAGCGCACCAGCAGCCATGCTTGTTCCTTTGAGGAATCCGCGACGAGTAATATCTGTCATAATTATTTCCCTTTTGTTTCTTAGTGGCCAACCACATCTTTTGCGTGGTTCTGGAAGTATTTAGTAAGAAGTTCTAAATCTTGGTCTGAAATGTCAGTTCTTTCGCCCATGCCCTTCGCAACGGGGCCCCAAGCATTAACGGTGAAGTGGTTCGCGCCAATTTTTGCATGACACGTTGAGCAGTAAACGTTGTCGAGTTCTTCAGCGTAATCCCAGATTGGCTCGAGTGAATCCAGTACAGGCGCATCAACGTTCGCGGTTAGCACCGCCGTTCGCCATTCATTGCCGTACGCATCCGTTTTAAAATCACCAACTTCAAGGCTCTGTTGCCCTTGGTCTGTCAGCATCGCAACGATTGAGCGTTGACCTTCGCCGTAGTAAAGCACCTGTTCTGCACCCTTCATTTGGTAAGCATGCAACTCGATTTTGCGCTCAGTACCTTCAACACTTTTCACATCTAGGCGTGCCGTTGGATTGATAGTGCCAAGGTCACCAATACTGATGGTTTCTGCTGAGTAAACGACTTTCGCATTCGGGTCTGTTTTCTCAGTGAATGCCATCAAGTTGTCGAAAGCTTCGCTGTCCATTTCTGGCTCAGGAGCAAAGTGAGCAACACCTTTGTGGCAGTCGATACAAGTCTGATTATTCTCTTGCCCGTATTCATGCATTTTCGCCGCATCTTCAGATTGCTCGTAGCTATCCATCGCGTCGAAAGTATGGCAAGAACGACAAGTAGCAGAATCACTTTCACGTAGTTGAGCCCAAACGGTTTCGGCCATCGCCATACGGTGCTCTTCGTATTTGTCTTCGGTATCAATTTTGCCAGTCACAAACTCGTGATAAATGTCTTTAGACGCACGAATCTTGGTGATTACGTAGTCAATTGGGTCGGAAGGAATATGACAGTCAGAACACTCAGCTCGAATGCCTTTTGCATTGCTGAAGTGGATTGAACCTTCATATTCTTCATAAGGAATTTGCATTGTGTGGCAAGAAGTACAGAACTCAGTACTCGATGTGTAGTGCATAACGGCAGCAGTACCGCCCAGCGTTAACCAGCCAATACCTATACCGACAGCAGCAATAAGAGCGATATATCGTTTTTTAATAGACATATTTAGAAATCATCTTCAACAATTAGTAACAATTGCGATTAGAATAATACTTTAGGGTTAGTCACTATTGATTCACGTCATAAATTGTCTTTATTGATAATAAAGAAAGTGAGCAATGAGACTTCATACAACTCACTTATAACCATGACTGCGCAGTCAATTGATTTAATATTCATAAAACAAATAAAGACAATCTCATTTATAAAATTTAACTAAGAATAACTACACGCCTTTCTACTTAAATCGCACTAAAATCAAGATAAGGAGTAATGAACACGCCTATAATATTTGCAAACTTACGGCATTGAATTAGGTATGAACCAAACAGAATTCCAACAAAAAATGGCGAGTTTCACCTCGATTGAACAAGCGCTTGATTACTTCGAAATTGGGTTTGATAGCAAGTTCATCGACCAAAATAGAGTCGAGCTTGTGAAACGCTTTAATGGTTATCTGATCCTGTCAAAACCCGATGATTGGTTCTCAGGAAGAAGAGCGCTGAAAAACGCTTATTGTAAGGTTCAACGCAGCAAGTTAGATCGCCACACGCGTTCTGCCTGTCGTGGGTGTACAACTTGCCAGCGTCGATAGATCGGAAGTACTATTCAAAATAGAGAACTAAAAAGTAGATAGTTGAAATAACATCTCATTACGATTTAGTTAGTGGTTTGCTCGAAAAAAAGTGTGCTAGTCTTACGGCAACTCAACTACGAGATAAAAACTACAATGAAAATTTTCAGCAATTTCGAAAGCGGCAACATTCACGTCGTTTCAGCAGATTCACCACAAAACATTCAACTGACTATCCCAGCAGACTACCAAACTGAAATCTCTCAGTGGTTTCACTTCCGCTTAGAAAGTGAAGCTCAACAAGCTCACCACTTTGAAATCGGCCAATTGGCAACATCTGCCTACCCTGAAGGCTGGAAAGATTATGATGTGGTTGCATCGTATGACCGTGAAGAGTGGTTCCGTATTCCATCTCAATTCGATGGCGACACTTTAAGCTTTGATATCATTCCTGAACACGATTCAATGTACTTCGCGTACTTCGCACCGTATTCATACGATCGTCATCAAGATCTCTTGCACAGTGCTCAAACGCACCCTGCTTGTAAGCTAGAAACTCTGGGTCACACATTAGACAACAATGACATCACTTTGCTAACCATCGGTGAGCCAAGTGAAGAGAAGAAAAACATCTGGGTCATTGGTCGCCAACATCCGGGTGAGACCATGGCTGAATGGCTAATCGAAGGCTTGCTTCAACGTCTACTCGATGAGACAGACACAGTAGGCCGCTCACTGCTAGACAGCGTTGTATTCCGTGTTGTGCCTAACATGAATCCAGACGGCAGCATCCGTGGCCACCTGCGCACCAATGGTATTGGCGTTAACCTAAACCGTGAATGGCAGTCACCTTCTATGGAACGCAGCCCTGAGGTTTTCCTTGTTCGCGAGCGCATGCTAGAAACTGGCGTTGACCTTTGTCTAGACATCCACGGTGACGAAGCGATTCCATATAACTTTGTTGCTGGTAGTGAAGGTACGCCTTCATACAATGAGCGCATTGCAAAACTAGAGAATCACTTCAAGCAAGCTCTTCTGACTATCACGCCAGAGTTCCAAGATGAATTTGGCTACGATAAAGACGAACCGGGCAAAGCAAATATGACCGTCGGTACAAACTGGATCGGCGAACAGTTCAAGTGTTTGGCATACACTGTCGAGATGCCATTTAAAGATCACATCAGCCACGCTGACGAACTGTACGGTTGGTCTCCAGAGCGCAGTGTTGCATTTGGTCACGACATGCTAGCAGCGGTTTGGGCAACAGTAGACGAGCTATAAGACGAAACAAACTCGTTAGTTTGTCTTTAGAAGTAGTTTGTTCATATAGATGACAAAGCCCAGCACTTGTCAAAGTGCTGGGCTTTTTATATCAGATAACGATGAGTTACTTGGGTTTTAGGCGTATAGAAGCTTTGCTTATGCCACTCTGAGGTTCGCGAAGAAAACCGGGTACCTTTGCCTAATGTGTCGTTGTTCAGCCACCATATCTTTGAAACTCGGGCCTTGTGATAACAGAACGATCACTTCATCGCCTTCTTGCCTCAATACAGAACCACGAATATCAATGCTGTTATTACCATGCAACCATAAAGTGCCTGCCATTGAGAAGCCTCGATAGACCGGGATGATGTTACTCATCATCAAGCGCACGCCTTTTTCAGAAACTTCACTGACATGAAAAAGTTCATCTTTGATTCGTATCACTGGGCGCGCCTTTTTAGGGTACTTCAGGCGGTAATACTCACGTTTCTGGGTGAATGACTCTTCACTCATCGATGACTCCCTATCTTTGTTTCATGTTTCTGTTTCTTGGTAAAAATGAACAAGCTAACTATCTGTTGTTTTCTGTTTCAAATCTAAGCTCGAAACATACACATTCATCCAATTGATGACTGTCCATTATATCGACTTTACATAGCAATGCTTTAGCCATTTATGAAGAGACTCTAAAATTCCTGAGGATTCAGTAAAAAATGAGAACTGAATAGAATATGGTATATGCCCCATTCTTAGCAACACTACCTCAGAGCTGAAACAATGCTAGTTGAATACTAAAGCCCACAAATAGAACACCACAAACAATGTTCATCATTTGTGAGGTTCGCTTTTGAACCAACAAGCGCTTGAACGTATCCGCCATTAAGATCACAATCAAGAACCACATCGACACTACTGTCGCCTGAATCCCACCAAGCATCAAACTGTCTGTCACAATCGCATCTTTTGAAACAAATTGAGGGAATATAGAAAGATAAAACAGGACGATTTTAGGATTCAGTAGATTAGTGAGGAGCCCTTTGAAAAATTGATTGTATAGCTTACTTCCCGATGCACTTACCGCATAAAGTACACCCTCTTGAGCACGCAGGGCCGCGCGAAAATGGTTATACCCAAGCCAGACAAGATACAAAACCCCAGCCCACTTAAGCCCTTCAAAGGCCATTGGGGTGTTCGACAATAACAAACTTATGCCGTTGGCCGAGATAAAGGCGTGAAAAAAGAAACCACATGACACGCCCAACACGTTCACAAATGCGAACAGCTTCCTTTGAGTTAAGGCTGTGCTTAATACCAGCAAAGCATTAGGGCCTGGAATAATGGCAATAAAAAACACGATAACAATAAACAGCGATATACTGTCCCAACTCATTTCGAACTCATTTCATGAACATTTTTAGGGCGGACATTGTACGTCCATTCAATGCCATTACAATATGATGAACGTTTAATTATCGCGTATGGCTAACATACATAATTCACGCATAAAATGAGAGCGTTTATCGTGTAACGTTACAAAACTGATTTTCTAACATTTGCAGCCCTGTTAGACTCCACCTCCCTTTTGATACTTGGTTCATTTATGTCATTTGATAGCCTAGCCCTCAACCCAAAAACCGTCTCCGCGATCCCATCTCAATTCAATAAGCCGACAGAGATACAGCAAGCGGTAATTCCTACAATTATTGCGGAGAAAGACGTGCTGGCGTTGGCTCAAACGGGTAGCGGAAAAACGTTGGCATTTGGCTTACCTTTGCTGAACAGCATCAAGCATGATGTAAATGAACTACAAGCGATAATCATTGTTCCAACCCGTGAACTTGCCTCTCAAGTAGCCAAAGCACTAGAACCCATCGCAACCACACTTGATATCAAAACGGTGACACTGACTGGTGGAGTTGATATCGAGATCCAGCAACAGCAATTGTTAGAAAAGCCACAACTCGTGATCGCAACTCCTGGCCGCCTACATGCCGTTATTCAAGAGAACAAGCTCGAGCTAACCCAATGCAAGTCTTTAGTTCTTGATGAGGCAGACCGTTTACTCGACATGGGATTTTGGCCAGATGTTCAAACCATTATTTCTGCTCTTCCTAAAAAGCATCAAACACTGCTGTTTTCGGCTACGCTGCCAAAAGAGCTGATCAGTCAGACTGAGGCGCTTCTTGTTAATCCAGTAAAAGTTACGACGCATCAAGAAAACAGCGTGGTCGCGGCTATTGAAGAAACTCTGTACTTAGTGAACAAAGGCAGTAAAGCTCAAGCGCTGATCGCCCTAGTCAATCAGCACGCATGGTCGCAGGTCTTGGTATTTATTGGCGCAAAAGACAATGCAGATGCATTAACCAAGCGATTGAATAAAGCCAAAATCAGTGTGAATGCGCTACACGGAAATAAGAGCCAAGAAGAGCGAGAGCAAGCATTAGAGAGTTTCAAAAATGGCAAGACTCGTGTGCTTATCGCCACCGACGTTATGGCTAGAGGCATCCATATTGATCAACTACCTGTCGTAATTAACTTTGATTTGCCATCGCATTCGGCGACTTACGTCCACCGAGTTGGTCGCACAGCAAGAGCAGGAAGTACTGGCAGCGCGATCTCTCTGGTTAGCCACAGCGAAACTGACTACCTGAATGCAATTCGTACTCTGACCAATAAACCTCTTATGCTACAAGCGTTGGAAGGCTTCCCTGTTACAGACAAACCTGCATCTGAAACGGCAGCTCGCAAACGTCCGCCTAAAGACAAAATGGCTAACCGAAGAACCGCAAAAAAGAAGAGTGTTAAGCAATTTAAGAGCAAACCAAGTTCTTCGAAATAACCTGTTCTTCAAAATAACCACAGAAAATCGAATAGCCCAGTTTGCACTGGGCTTTTTTATGGTTGATCTCATATTAGCAGGACCAAAATACAAACTTACGCCCTCAAACCTCCATAAAGATGCCAACCTAAATGACACTTTTATGAATTATGATGCCAAGGTATTGATTCTTGGTTGCTCAAAAAAAATACTCTGAAATCACGTTGACGCCCCTATATCTGACAACTAGATTTTTCTATTAGTGTCTAAAAACCGGGAGGTCATTGAAATGAAACGTGCAAGCTCTACATATCGATTACAACTGATTAAGGAAGTGGCAACTCGCCGAGATCGTCAGCGTTCTAATGACCCGATGGCAAACTACATACAAAACCTAATAGACAACAAAGATGACTGTGATACCTCGGTGGAGCGTAACCAGAGATTCAGTGGCAGTCATTTTGATGAGCATATTGGTGGTTGGGTTAGCGACCATTGGGGTAGCAAGTAAGCCTACATCTCTAGTCACTGATATAGTCGATAGAACAGCATCGTTAGCTGTAAAATTAATATCTGCATTAACCTATTATCTGCAACAATTCCCTATCCAAGAGTAAGCAGAAAGTGTCTGAGTTAAAAAGAGAAAAAGAAGTGATGGTTGCCTTCCAAGTGATCCCTCGCGTTAAAGAAGGCAACAACTTCGAAGTGGTTGATAAAGCAATTGAAGTTGTGAAAGCTGCCGATGTGCCTTTCCAAGTCGGAGCTATGGAAACCACGATGAAAGGTGAACTCAACCAACTGCTAGATATCGTTAAAAAAGCAGAACAAGCTTGCTACGATGCAGGGGCTGTAGAAGTGATCACAAACATTAAAATTCACAGTAAAACCACCGAAGCCGATGATACATTTTGCACGTACCATCGTGGTGTAACGAAAGCGAATCACATGTTTGTTTAGCAATATGTTTATTTCAGAAAGCTGTTTATTTAAGAAAACAGGGCTTTAAGAAAGACTCTGAAGAACCAGTGATGTTATTGAAAAGGCATGTCTGAAAGGTGAGAAAGGATTTCCATTCGCTCTTCTTCTGACATCGAATGCCAATCACGCGGAGTCTCTTCAGGGTCATCTTTCGCCCCGATTGGTTTTCGATCCAGTGCTTTAACTGGCTCTTTTTTGAATTTTCCGTTCTTTTTATTCATACCGACACCACTCCTTCAGGTACAAAGGTACCTACCTTAATATTACACCCCAACCATTATGTAAAGTAATAGTTACCTCGAGGTTAAATAAAATTTCAATACTTCCTCTTTAGCCGAAAAGATCTCTTTGGGGACTTGTACTTCCCTCTTCGTCAACCGACTTACCAACCAAATTTTTTTGCTTCATTATTTTTCTTCTATAGCGCTGACGACACAGCTTTATGACGTGTAACTGTTCTGACGGCGTCATCGACATCCAATTAAAGCGCTCCTCCCTTTTACGCATACAGCCATTGCAATAGCCTTTGTCATCGCTTGAGCAAACCCCGACGCAAGGGCTTGGAACTTGGAAAAACTCTAACTGCTCCACCGCGCCTCCTTACATAATCAAAATTACGCTTACTATCTCAAAAATAAGCGATTAATTTGTCGCCTAGCTCATGAAATCCATACTAAACTATGACCTTATACTGACACATATAGTGTTTTGTAAACTATACTTTGAACCCATCAAGTTACACTTATTCGGTAACTTCGTTCTTTCCTTTGGAGCCTTATAATATGAAGTTTAGTTCAAAAAAATTACTAGCAGTAGCCGCTTTACCTATGATGCTAGCAGCATGCACAACAACAGGTGATAACGCGATGCAAGTAACACCAACCGATCTACAGCACCATAATTGGGAACTTGCGCAAATTGATGGCAAGAACATTGAGAAAAGCGAACACCAAGCGACACCTCGTCTAGAGATCGGCGAAAAGATGACGGCAAACGGCATGGCTGGTTGTAACAACTTCTTCGGTCAAGGCGAACTAAAAGACGGTCAATTCCGCATTAAGCAAATGGGCATGACCATGAAAATGTGTCACGGCTCAGCAATGGAAATCGAACAATCGGTTTCCGCGACTCTAAGCGAGTGGAGCGACGTAACACTAACAAACGATACGCTAGTATTGAAAAACGATGTACACACGCTAACGTACACAATTCGTGACTGGGTAAACTAATCAGTCAAAGAAACCAAATATTGATTGAAGGAGCCCTAGTGGCTCCTTTTTTATTGCTTTTTTACACTCATGATTCCTTCAAAACTGACACTCATCGCTTACTTTTCGTACCAACCTCCAATAAACCTAAAAAATCTATCATTTGAGTGCAATAAATTCATCAGTTCAACGGTCTGTTGCTAGGATGGTAATAGCCCTTAAGTAATTGATTGAATTTACTGTTGAATTAGAAATTATTTCAGAAACAGATAGAATAATAGGGCGTGTTGATCTTTCGAGCTGATTTTTGCAGCGAGTTGCTGGGTATTTA
>NZ_JBGOOO010000048.1:0-30002 GCF_041439695.1 Vibrio sp. FF266 | reverse complement strand
ATTTGAAGTAGTCATAATTCGTCCTCAATGTGTAAACACATTTCAGGACGGGACACATCCAACAAAAAAGGCGAATAACCTAAGTTATCCGCCTTTCCTTATAAAAGCTTATAGCTATAAAAACTAACTAGAAATTAAGCTTCAACTTTATTCATGTGTACATCCATTTGCGGGAATGGGATTTCGATACCTTCGTTATCCAAGCCTTCTTTGATAGCTTGCATAAGGTCGAAATAAACATTCCAGTAGTCAGCAGTACTAACCCATGGACGAACAACAAAATTAACTGAAGAATCAGCTAGCGTGTGAACACCTACTTGAACACCTGGATCTTTCAATACGCGCTCATCAGATTCACAGATCTTAGTCAGTAGCGCTTTTGTCTTCTGAAGATCAGCGTTGTAAGAAACACCAATCATTAGGTCAATACGGCGCGTCGCATGACGAGAATAGTTAGTGATTGGGCTACCGATAACGCTTCCGTTAGGTACTACAACCATTTTGTTGTCTGGTGTTGTTAAAACCGTTTGGAAGATCTGAATTGAATCAACTGAACCCGCTACACCACCAATTTCCACGTAGTCACCAGACTTGAATGGACGGAATGCAACGATAAGTACACCCGCTGCAAAGTTAGATAGTGAGCCTTGCAGCGCAAGACCAACGGCTAAACCAGCCGCACCAATAACAGCAACTACAGATGCAGTTTGAACGCCTAAACGACCAAGTGCAGCGATAAGAACAATAACAAACAATAAGTAACGAACTAAACCGTGGATAAACTCCACAACAGCTCGGTCCATCTTCTTCTTCTCAAGAACCTTAGATACGCTATTCGCGACTGCTTTAACAATCAAGTTACCAATAAATAGAATTATCAGTGCAGAGATAATGTTTACACCGTATTGGATAAATAGATCTGAATTATTTGTTAACCACTGCTCGGCCTGAGATAAACCATCCACAATTGGAGTCTCAAGCGCTGTCGAACTATCAGCCATAATGTGCATCCTCTATATAATATGCTATGAGCTAAACTGTCTTAAGCCAAACTTACTTTTACAATAATAAACAGTTTAACTCCTGTTAAGTCACTGTGTTAAAAGTAAATTAAAGCCAAGTCCTTTTTATAAACTGAACCAGGTCCAGTTTTTCGGCACGATATCCTATCTTTGACCGATTGCAAAGTCATATTTATGTAAGCTTTTGAATTAATAAAACTTACCAATAAACGCAAATACCGATAACTAAAAGACTACGAAATTTATTCACCGTAGGCTAGGTTTTTCACATATTTAATACAAGTTTTTATCAGACATAAAAAAACCCGCTCAATGAGCGGGTTTTTAAAACTTAAAGAGTACTTAATTCAAAGAATTATAGTACGTCTACAGCATTAAGGTCAGCGAATGCTTTCTCAAGACGAGTAACCATTGAAGACTGAGCAGCACGTAGCCATACGCGTGGATCGTAGTACTTCTTGTTTGGCGCAGCTTCGCCAGTTGGGTTACCGATTTGACCTTGTAGGAAATCGAAGTTATCAGCAGAGTACTGACGGATACCATCCCAAGTTGCCCACTGTGTATCAGTATCGATGTTCATTTTGATAACACCGTAGCCGATAGACTCTTGGATTTCTGCTTCAGAAGAACCAGAACCACCGTGGAATACGAAGTTTAGAGCGTTAGGTGCAATACCGAACTTCTCTGCACAGTATGCTTGAGAGTCACGTAGGATAGTTGGAGTAAGTACAACGTTACCAGCTTGGTAAACACCGTGTACGTTACCGAAAGATGCAGCGATAGTGAAACGTGGGCTAACAGCCATTAGCTTCTCGTATGCGTATGCTACGTCTTCTGGAGAAGTGTAAAGCTCAGATGCGTCCATATCAGAGTTATCAACGCCGTCTTCTTCACCACCAGTACAACCAAGTTCGATCTCGATTGTCATGTCCATTTTTGCCATGCGAGCTAGGTAAGTAGCACATGTTTCGATGTTCTCTTCTAGAGACTCTTCAGAAAGGTCTAGCATGTGAGAAGAGAATAGAGGCTTACCAGTTTGTGCGAAGAACTCTTCACCAGCGTCTAGTAGACCGTCGATCCATGGTAGAAGTTTCTTAGCAGCGTGGTCAGTATGCAGGATAACTGGAACACCGTAAGACTCAGCGACAGCGTGTACGTATTTTGCACCAGCTACAGCACCAAGAACTTGTGCGCCTTGACCTTCAAGTTTAACGCCTTTACCTGCGAAGAATGCAGCGCCGCCGTTAGAGAACTGAACAACAACTGGAGACTTAACTTTAGCAGCCGCTTCTAGTACTGCGTTAATAGAGTCAGTACCAACAACGTTTACTGCAGGAAGAGCAAATTTGTTTTCTTTTGCTACTTCAAATACTTTCTGTACGTCATCGCCAGAAATTACACCAGGTTTTACAAAATCGAAGATCTTAGACATGGAAATAGTCCTATTTATTCTATTCGTTTTAAGATAAAAAACTTAAGTTTAAAAATTTGCAATCGTTTGCTCACAACTTCCGCTATTCTAGCAAATAAGTGTGATATGCAGCAAACGTTAAAAGGCGAGATTCGTATCTCGCCTTTCTAAATCAATTACGCTTTAGCACGCTCTTCAAGCATAGCTACTGCAGGAAGTACTTTGCCTTCAACAAACTCAAGGAAAGCACCGCCACCAGTAGAGATGTAAGAAACATCTGCTTTGATACCGAACTTGTCGATAGCTGCTAGCGTGTCACCACCGCCCGCTACTGAGAAACCTTCAGAATCAGCGATTGCTTTAGAAATACCAGCTGTACCCGCTTCGAAGTTCTTGAATTCGAATACACCTACAGGGCCGTTCCAAAGAATAGTTTTCGCGTTGCCGATGATTTCAGCTAGAGCTGCAGTTGAATCAGGGCCAAGGTCGAAGATCATGTCGTCGTCTTGAACTTCAGAAACGTGCTTGATTTCAGCTTCTGCGTTTTCGTCGAATGCTTTAGCACATGCAACGTCAGTCGCTACTGGGATAGCACACTCTTTCATTAGCTTCTGAGCTGTTTCAACTAGGTCAGCTTCGTATAGAGACTTACCTACGTTGTGGCCTTCAGCAGCGATGAACGTGTTCGCGATACCACCACCAACAACAAGTTGGTCAGCGATTTTAGAAAGAGATTCTAGAACGGTTAGTTTAGTAGAAACTTTAGAACCACCAACGATAGCCACTAGTGGGCGAGCTGGGTTGTCCATTGCTTTACCAAGCGCTTCAAGCTCAGCAGCTAGAAGAGGACCAGCACATGCTACAGGAGCGTAAGTACCAACGCCGTGTGTAGACGCTTGAGCACGGTGAGCTGTACCGAATGCATCCATTACGAAG
Source organism: Vibrio sp. FF266 (assembly GCF_041439695.1). Classification (NCBI taxonomy): domain Bacteria; kingdom Pseudomonadati; phylum Pseudomonadota; class Gammaproteobacteria; order Vibrionales; family Vibrionaceae; genus Vibrio; species Vibrio sp. FF266. Next base: position 26,633 of record NZ_JBGOOO010000048.1, on the reverse strand, counting down.
ATGTCACATAGTGCAGCGTATTGCTTAGAAAGAGCTTCTTCGTTCTTCTTCTCGCCTTTGTTAAAGCGAACGTTTTCAAGAACAGTTAGTTCACCAGCGTTTAGCTCAAGACCATTTACGTAATCTTTCGCTAGTTTAACGTCACAGTTTAGTGCGTCGTTTAGGTAGTTAACTACAGGAGCTAGAGAGAACTCTTCGTTGTACTCGCCTTCAGTAGGACGACCAAGGTGAGAAGTAACCATAACTTTTGCGCCAGCTTCTAGGCAAAGTTTGATAGTTGGTAGAGATGCTAGGATACGTGCATCTGAAGTTACTTTACCGTCTTTTACTGGTACGTTTAGGTCAGCACGGATGAATACGCGTTTACCTGCAAGTTCCAGGTCAGTCATCTTGATCACAGACATGATTTGTCCTCTCAAATTTAAATAAAAATAAAGTTTTGGAAACTCAGCAACCCTGCTAAGCCTATAAATTATTCAACTGGTAATGCTTTAACTGCTAATAATATGTGGACACTTAGTATTTATTTCAAGCTAAAAAATAAATAATCCACACATTTGCTTCTAGGTCTTACTTCTTGCCTTCTGAAGCTTGCATTGCAAGAACCGTATCCAGCATTCGGTTCGCAAAGCCCCATTCATTGTCACACCACACCAGCATTTTCACTAAGGTGCCATTGCTCACTCGAGTTTGTGAACCATCAACGATTGCGCTATGGGGATCGTGATTAAAGTCGATGGAAACGAGCGGCGCTTCAGTATAGTCAACTATATTGTGTAATGTACACTGGGAAGCATTAACAATGGTTTGATTTACGTCATTAACTTTCACATTTGTATTAATTGTGACACTTAAATCCATCGCAGTGACGTTTACCGTCGGCACACGCACAGATATCGCTTCGAACTTGTTAGAAAATTTCGGGAAGATTCTTTCAATACCTTTATGCAATTTAGTGTCGACAGGAATGATAGATTGGCTTGCTGCTCGAGTACGACGCAAGTCGCTATGGTATGCATCAATAACTTGCTGATCATTCATTGAAGAGTGAATGGTCGTAATGGTACCTGACTCAATACCAAAGGCATCATCAAGTACTTTAATGATAGGGACAATACAGTTAGTGGTGCATGAACCATTGGAAACGATTCGGTGGTCAGCTTCGATAGTATCGTGATTTACACCATAGATAATGGTGTTATCAAGGTCGTTAGCACCAGGGTGTGAAAACAGTACCTTTTTAGCTCCAGCAGCGATGTGCGCTAGGCCATCATCTCGGCAACCGTAAACACCGGTACAATCGAGAACAATATCGACTTCAAGATCACGCCAAGGCAACAGTTCAATATCAGCCAGGTGTAAGATACGAATGGTATCAAACTCGCCTTTATCTTCAGCACCAATGCCATGATGAACATAAATGTGCTCTTGATCATTAGAGATTTTCTTGCCGAAGCGGCCGTGACTGGTGTCGTACTGCAATAGGTGAGCCATAGCGTCAGGTTGAGCAAGCTCATTGACCGCTACTACTTTGATTTGTTGGCTTTTGCCACTTTCATAGACAGCGCGCAATACATTGCGCCCTATTCGTCCAAATCCATTTATCGCGACTTTTAGCATAGTTCCGTACATCTAACCAAAATTTCGTGCAACAGATGATAACTGAATCCTACTCAAAGCGCATTAGTTGAATACTAAAGCTGTCATAACTTCAAAACTTTAAATATAAATAGACGCCACCAACCATAACGTTGATAGCGTTACTATTTATGTATAAGAGACAACAAGCTTGTTGCCATCAGCTTTATCGGAAGTAGCCCGTACTTTTAACTTGGGTTAGTTGATAGTGCACTTGGTGACTCACCAGTTCTTTCACTCATAAGATCAGCCACAAATTGAGCTCTTGAGCCCAAAATAATTTGCAGGCCACTTGAACCTACTTTTATGACCCCCATAGCACCTAGGTCTTTGATTCCTTGTTCATTCACAAGAGCCTGATCTTTAATCTGTAAACGCAATCTCGTAATACATGCTCCTATCGAAGTAATGTTAGCGGCACCACCAATCAAGATTGTGATTTCACTAGCTAAATCTTCATTGTCCAAAGTGATCGCCTTACTTTGAGTATCCTCACGTCCTACTGTTTTCAAATTGAACTTTCGAATAGCAAAACGGAAAACCGTGTAATAAATAGCGGCCATGGTTAGACCCCAAAGAATCACATTGATCCAGTTAGTTTTGAACCCATCCATCGCGGGAAGAACACCAAAAGACACGAAATCAATAATGCCGGCTGAGAAGGTTTTACCAATATGAACATCCAACGCATAAGTCACCGCGTAAGACACCCCTGCCATGATTGCAGAAAAAACATAAAGTAAAGGTGCGACAAAGATAAAAGCAAATTCAACGGGTTCTGTTATACCTGTAACAAACGAAGTAAGAGCAGCAGAGCCTAAAATACCTGCTGCAATTTTTTTATTTTTATCATTCGCTTCATGATACATAGCTAAACATGCAGCAGGGAAAGCAAACATGTAGATAGCAAAATTACCCGATAGGAATTTTCCTGCTTCTTGGTATTCACTGGTTGAGAACGTTTTTACTCCATCTTCAAGCATTTTAAACCAAATGGTATGATCGCCATTTACAATGGTCCCCGCGGCAGTTGTGTACTCACCGAAAGAAAACCAATAAGGGCTATAAAAAATATGATGGAGACCAACTGGAATTAAAGCGCGCTCCATAAATCCGTAGATGAAAGTTGATACGTACATGTTTCCGCCATTCGCCATATGCGATAGCGCATCAATACCTGATTGAATATATGACCAAATATGAGGTAAAACTAAACCAATTAGGAATGCAGAAAACGCAGTCACAATCGGTACAAAGCGTTTACCAGCAAAGAAACCAAGGAAATCAGGCAGCTTAGTATCATAAAAACGTTGATACATAACGGCTGCGAGGATACCTGCAATAAGTCCGCCAAAGACACCTGTTTGCAATGAAGGAATACCCATCGCCATTGCATAACGGCCACCTCCCATCGCCATCTCAGGTGTAATGCCGAGCGCCACCCCCATTGTCGCATTCATCACGACCATGGCGACAATCGCGGCTAAAGCGGCAATCCCTGACTCCTTAGTCAAACCAACCGCGGCTCCTACCGCAAACAGTAAGGCTAAGTTATCAAATATAACGCCACCAGCACGCATCATTAGGGGGATGTCGAGCTTAGCACCGAAGGCAAGTAATAACCCCGCTGCGGGTAATATAGATATGGGCAACATCAATGCTTTACCAATTAAGGAAAGCTTAGATAAGCCGCTTTTAAAACTATCTAGCATAATAAAGTCCTTTAATATCGTTAGAATACCAACGAACTTTATCAAGCTAATTGAATCTCAAGGTTACAAATAGCAAGTAGTTTGTAACTCGTTTTTTACAATAGACCTAGGCTGGAAAATGTCGAAGGTACATAGTAATTTCTAGCTAGACATTTAAAGTCAAAAGAAGAACAAGAAGCTAACGAAACACCTCATTATTAATAGCATGTAGGTGTCCAATAAGTGTTTCCGCTGAAATGGAAGAGTCCATAAAGTAGCGATATAACTCGTTGGATACCGCATTCTGAAGAACAGGGTTAACAGCCATTGAATCGGTCAAGCTTGGCATAGCTGTACCTTCAGAACTCGCATGAATGTAATCTTGATAAGATTGCTGTTGGCATCGTGATAATTCATTCACAGGTATATTTGCTTGAGCAGGTATTGAACCTTTCTTTTTACTGAAGTCTAAAAGAAATTGGGGAGAAGATAACGAGGTCATTACCGATACCATATTATGATCTTCACCCGTTACTTTTGTAAAAAATGCCAAGCTATCAACATTGTAGATAAAACCTTTTTCCGTAGAAGGGAACGCTCGACATTCTATGTAATCTGGAATTTCACCTTCTGCACTAATAAACATCTCTCCCAGAGCCCAATCACCTGTAAATTGAAAGGCAAACTCCCCTTCAAGCAAAGATTTTGTCCCCTGATCCCAACTAATACTCGGTAAATCACTACCGACAATATTAGCCAGAGAGCGGAAGCGCTTAAGCGCCTCAAGTGTTTTATCGCTATTTAATGCGTCAGGGTCTAAATCCACAAATGCCTGTCGATAATAATTTGCTCCACCTACTCCGAATGCAATATTTTCAAAAACTTGCACAATTTGCCAAGAGTCTTCTCCCAAAGCCAAAGGATTAACCCCCTTACTTTTCAGCGTAGTTAATGCTAACAGTAACGAGTCCCACGTCTGAGGTGATGAAAGTTGATGCTGATTTAGTACCTTTTTATTTATCCACATCCAATTTAATCGATGGATATTCAAAGGTATGGCGACAAAGTTCCCGTCATATTGGTGAATGGCTTTAATATCAGGATACAGCGACTGATCCCACCTCTGCGATTCTGCGACTTCATTGACATCATTTAAAAAACCTAACGCCGCCCATGACTGAATAGCCGGACCTTCCATAAGAGCAATATCAGGGGAATACCCGGCAATAGCTCTGGCTTGAAGAATCGCTTTGGCAGGTGCACCACCACCGCCACTGATTGGTTCACTTTTTAATGTATAAGGCAGAGATTCAAATTGCTTCTCGATGACCGACCACGCTTTTTCTTCTCCAGCAGCCGTCCACCAATGCAGCATTTCAACAGAGGGGGAAGAAAACGCGGGGTTCGTCGATAACAAAAGACTTAACAGTAACCATTTTTTCATAGGGCATTCACCAAAATAATGTCCACCTCAAGCCCACCTTCTGGTGAATTAGATAACTGAACGTCCCCACCGTGTGCCCTTGCGATACTACGAGCAATTGCTAGTCCCAAACCTGAACCTTCAATGCCTGTATCATTGTCTCTAAAGTAAGGTTCAAAGACTTTTTCTAACATATCTTCTTTGATTCCTTTTCCTGCATCACGCAGCACGATTTGAATAGAATCAGAGTGAGAAAACATACTGATGTCGACCGTATTTCCATATTTAACGCCATTATCAACTAAGTTGAATAAACAACGTTTGATTGCTAGTGGCTTGCCATAAAGCTCAATCCTTGGCAGATCTATCAGGCTTACGCATACTCCATTTTTGTTATGAACAGCCGCGCATTGTTCAAGGATATCGTTAATATCAATCCACTCTAACTCTTCGTGGATGTCATTCTCTCGCATATATTGCAAAGCCCCGTTCAACATCATATCGACTTCGTTCAATAGCTTTTCAAACCTTAACTTTGTTTGCTCATCATCCATCATTTCAGTTCGTAACTTTAAACAGGCTAATGGTGTTTTAATATCATGGGATATCGCATTAAAAAACATATCTCTATCCCGCAAATACGATTTGATTCGACGGTTCATTTTGTTGAAAGCATGAATAGCAGCTCTGGTTTCTGAGCTGCCTTCTTCTTTGATTTCTTCAATCTGCATTTGCGACCCCATAAGAGTGGCAGAGCGTGCTAAAGAACGAAAAGGACGAATTTCCTTCTGTAAGACAACATAAGAACCCCCCATAAGCATGAAGGTAACAATAAGGAGAAATATGACTTGTCTGCTATCAATGAAATTATCGGTCAGACTATCAAAAGACAGCGGTAGAACGGTGGCTAAATAAAGCCATTCATTATCTGAAAACTCCACCTGAATAACAGCAATTGGGAGATCCAGTTTTCCTAATACTAAACTGTAGTCTTTCCACAATGCAGGAAGTTCATGAAGCTTTATACCAGAGTTAAACACCCGTAAATCTTCTCGCTTAGTCAAAGTGACATGCACTTTGCGGGAGTCTCTAAGTTGCTGATTCAGAAGTTCAGACGCTTGTACTTCCATCTGAGGAACCAATGAGTAATCAGATAAAGAAGTGATAGGAAGTTTATGGTTATTTATGGATATGAAAAACCTTGTTCCTCCTATATTTCGTAGCTGTTCCAACACCAAGTGACGGTAATTAATGGGTAAGCCAGAGAAGTAATTAATAGTATCTGCTGCAGCTGATGATATAGCTGTCATGGCGTGGCTAGCTGACTCTTTTTTTGATGCTGATGTTGCCGTAAACCATACCGCACCTGCCAGTATTTCAGCCATGAGAATAACCGTGAACGTAGACAGGGTGATACGCGCAACCATTGACTGGTGTATGTTTTTTTTCAAAATTTAATACGATTGATATGTGAATCGATCACTAACATATAGCCGCGATGCCTTACCGTCATAATCGTGTTACGGTCATCGTCTCTTAATTGCTTCCTTAACCGGCTAATTTGTACATCAATGCCTCTTTCTAGTGGTTCCGCATCCCTCCCCCAAAGAGCTTGAGCAATATCATTTCTGCTTAATAATTGGTTGGGGGAATCCAACATGAGCGTAAGCAAGTTATAGTCAGCACTAGAAAGAGATACCACCTCTCCATCTTCATGTTTCAGTTGTCGTTTAAGAGTGTCAAAAGTCCAATCCATGAATTTCAGAGTCCGTTCACCTTGGCTATGGCTAAACGTGGAACGCCTCAATAAAGCTTTAATTCTGGCTAATAGCTCTCGCGGGTTAAATGACTTAGTAATATAGTCATCGGCTCCAATTTCTAATCCTGCGATTCGATCAGCATCGTCGGTTACTGCGGTGAGCATAATAATGGGAACTTGAGATTGAAGACGTAGTTTCTGGCACAAGGTCAAACCATCATCTCCAGGTAGCATGATGTCTAAAATAATGAGATCTGGAGTGACAGTTTCAAGCTTCTTCCACATCTCATTGCCTTCAAGAGCTGTGATAACCGTAAAGCTTGAACGTTCCAGATATTCACTAAGAGCATCAAGAATGTCCTGACTATCATCGACCACCAAGATTACTTTGTTTGTCATGCTAGACCTTTCATATGAAAACAACGCGCCAACATTCTCTTACTTCGTTATATCTTTCAAGAATATTAATAACGAAATGCGCTCAAACTCCGCAATGTAAGCGGTTCGTTACAAATGACTTTGTGCACAGTTAACTCTATTGCTAAATACCTAAACAAGTACTGAGTGCAGGAGTAGGTAACATTTCCTCACTAAATCAATTAAGCGACATACCTCGACAAAATGAATTTATAAATCTAGCGAATGTAATAGCTATTATGCAATGATATCTAAATGAGTCTGACCTAATTCTACGGCTATTTCTAACCTAGTTTTCTCAACCAAAGGAAAAGGTTATGTCTGGATTTCCAGCGACTCATTTTTGTAAAACGTGCAATAAAGAAACGCCACATAGTGAAGTTCTTGTTCGCCAAACAAGCAGCTATGATACCGACAAAACTTTGTTAGGAAGAATAAAGCTGTTTGCTAATTCAATTATCAATGGTGGTCATTACTACAACATGGATCGTTACGTTGAATGTAAGGTCTGTGGGACTAGAGAACTTGATAATTGGGGAAATGAATTCGAGTAACTCATGTTTCTGAAAGCCAAATAAAAAACCGAGCCAGTGGCTCGGTTTTTTTCTATTCGCGTTACAACGAATGATTAAGCAAGAAGCTCTTTTGCAGTGTTTACTACGTTTTCAGTAGTGAAACCGAACATCTTGAATAGCTCGCCTGCTGGTGCAGATTCGCCGAACGTTGTCATGCCGATGATCTTGCCACCGAAACCAACGTATTTGTACCAGAAGTCAGCGATACCAGCTTCTACTGCGATACGTGCTGTAACGTCAGATGGAAGTACAGACTCACGGTACTCGGCGTCTTGCTTATCGAACGCGTCAGTAGCAGGCATAGATACTACGCGTACTTTCTTGCCTTCAGCTGTTAGTTCAGCAGCAGCGCTAACCGCTAGCTCAACTTCAGAACCTGTAGCGATAAGGATAAGCTCTGGTTTGCCTTCACAATCTTTCAGAATGTAACCACCCTTAGCGATGTTTGCTACTTGCTCAGCGTCACGATCTTGCTGTGCAAGGTTTTGACGAGAGAAGATAAGTGCAGAAGGACCATCTTTGCGTTCGATTGCTAGTTTCCAAGCAACAGCAGACTCAACTTGGTCACATGGGCGCCATGTGCTCATGTTTGGAGTCAGACGTAGAGAAGCGATCTGCTCAACCGGTTGGTGAGTAGGACCATCTTCGCCAAGACCGATAGAGTCATGCGTGTAAACTTGAATGTTCTGAACTTTCATCAGAGCAGCCATACGCATTGCGTTACGTGCGTATTCCATGAACATTAGGAACGTTGCGCCGTATGGTACGAAACCACCGTGCAGAGCGATACCGTTCATGATTGCAGTCATACCGAATTCACGTACACCGTAGTGGATGTAGTTACCTGAGAAGTCGTTCGCTTCAAGCGACTTAGAACCAGACCACATAGTCAGGTTAGAAGGCGCAAGGTCAGCAGAGCCGCCCATGAATTCAGGCAGCATAGCACCGAATGCTTCTAGAGCATTTTGAGATGCTTTACGTGATGCGATGTTTGCTGGGTTAGCTTGAAGATCAGCAATGATTGCGTTTGCTTTCTCTTCCCACTCAGCTGGAAGATCGCCATTAGTACGACGTTTGAATTCAGCTGCTAGCTCAGGGTGAGCCGCTGCGTATGCGTCAAACTTAGCATTCCACGCTGCTTCTTTCGCTGCGCCTGCTTCTTTCGCATTCCACTCAGCTGCGATATCAGCTGGAATTTCGAAAGGACCGTGTTCCCAACCAAGTGCCGCTTTAGTTGCTGTGATTTCATCAGCACCTAGTGGAGCACCGTGACAGTCGTGCGTACCCGCTTTATTTGGTGAACCAAAACCGATAATAGTCTTAGTACAGATAAGTGTTGGACGAGGGTCCGCTTTAGCCGCTTCGATAGCCGCATTGATTGCGTCAGCATCGTGACCATCAACTGCTGGGATTACGTGCCAGCCGTATGCTTCAAAACGCTTAGGTGTATCGTCAGAGAACCAACCTTCAACTTCGCCATCGATAGAGATGCCGTTGTCATCCCAGAAAGCAACCAGCTTACCAAGACCTAGCGTACCCGCTAGAGAACATGCTTCGTGAGAAATACCTTCCATCAAACAACCATCACCCATGAACGCATAAGTGAAGTGATCGACGATGTCGTGGCCTTCTTTGTTGAACTGTGCAGCCAATGATTTTTCAGCCATCGCCATACCAACAGCGTTGGTGATGCCTTGACCCAGAGGACCAGTCGTTGTCTCGATACCAGGAGCGTAACCGTACTCTGGGTGACCTGGAGTCTTAGAGTGCAGTTGACGGAAGTTTTTTAGGTCTTCAATTGAAAGCTCGTAACCTGCTAAGTGAAGCAGAGAGTAAATCAGCATAGAACCATGACCGTTAGACAGGATAAAACGGTCACGGTCAGCCCACTCTGGGTTTGATGGGTTATGGTTCAAGTGGCCACGCCAAAGAACTTCAGCGATGTCAGCCATACCCATAGGTGCGCCTGGGTGGCCTGAGTTTGCTTGTTGAACACCGTCCATGCTAAGTGCGCGGATTGCATTGGCTAGATCTTTACGAGAAGGCATGTCTGCTCCTGGATACATAAGCGATTTAAAAAAGAGATAGATGCTAAAGTTTTCATTTTTATTAGCGCGGGTATTCTCTCAAACGACTATAGCGACTGCAAACGTTTTACTGGCACTTTAACGGTCATTTTCCGCAATTTTCGATCATTTACACCACTTAACAATGGCTTCCCCCTACCAATACGCAAACGTTTAGTTATGACATATCCTAAAAAAGAGCTTGTAATTCGACCGTTGGAATTTAAAATAGCCGTCTAGATGTAGAAACACCTACAAAATATACTGTGTTGAATGGCGGCGCTTCCTCGATTGCGACGGCATAAATTATTTGCATTTAACTATTTGCAACTAAAAACTAAACTAAAAGTGGAGCTCTCATGGCTAAGCACCTATTCACTTCTGAATCTGTTTCAGAAGGCCATCCAGATAAAATTGCAGACCAAATCTCAGATGCTGTTCTTGATGCCATCATTGAACAAGATCCAAAAGCACGTGTTGCTTGTGAGACTTACGTAAAAACCGGCATGGTTATGGTTGGCGGTGAAGTAACCACGTCTGCATGGGTTGATATCGAAGAAATCACTCGTGAAACAGTTCGTGAAATTGGTTACGTTCATTCTGATATGGGCTTTGACGCTGACTCTTGTGCAGTACTAAACACAATTGGTAAGCAGTCTCCAGACATCAACCAAGGTGTTGATAAAGCCGATCCTAAAGATCAAGGCGCAGGCGACCAAGGTATCATGTTTGGTTACGCGACTAACGAAACACCAATCCTAATGCCAGCTCCAATTACTTACTCTCACCTTCTTGTTAAGAAGCAAGCTGAAGTACGTAAGAGCGGCAAGCTTGACTTCCTTCGCCCAGATGCGAAATCTCAAGTAACGTTCCAATACGACCAAGGTAAGATCGTTGGTATCGACGCTGTTGTTCTTTCAACTCAACACTGTGATTCAGTAACAACACCTGACCTACGTGAAGCGGTAATGGAAGAAATCATCAAGCCAGTACTTCCTGCTGAGTGGATCAACAAAGACACTAACTTCTTCATCAACCCAACAGGCCGTTTCGTAATCGGTGGCCCAATGGGTGACTGTGGTCTAACAGGTCGTAAGATCATCGTTGATACCTACGGCGGCGCAGCTCGTCACGGTGGCGGTGCATTCTCTGGTAAAGATCCATCAAAAGTTGACCGTTCTGCAGCTTACGCAGCTCGTTACGTTGCGAAAAACATCGTTGCTGCTGGCATGGCTGACCGTTGTGAGATTCAACTGTCTTACGCTATCGGTGTTGCAGATCCAACATCTATCATGGTTGAAACGTTTGGTACTGAGAAAGTAGCGCACGAAATCATCATTGAAGCAGTTCGTCAAAACTTCGACCTACGTCCATACGGTCTTCAAGAGATGCTCAACCTTCTTCAACCTATCTACAAGCAGACTGCTGCATACGGCCACTTCGGTCGCGAAGAGTTCCCTTGGGAAGCAACTGACAAAGCAGCTATCCTTGCGGACTTCGCAGGCCTGTAAGCATTACGCAACACGCTTAGCTGAAACGTAATTTTAAAAGCCTCTGTTCTCAGAGGCTTTTTTCTTTCTATTCTTCTATTCTTCTATTCTTCTATTCTTCTATTCTTCTATTCTTTCACTAATAAACCCGAACCCTTTCACGTAGCACAAGCGTTAACTTATAGATTATTTTGATAATAGTGGGGATTTTACGTGCTGAGATCAATGTTACGCAAACGTTTAAATTTTAATGTAATAGCACTTGTTAAAAACAAACCATTCTCAGTAACTCATGCTTCTTTGCCACAAACTTTCAGTTCAACAACAAAACACTCAACGACTGCACCCACTCGATCTGAAAATTAATCAAGGTGAGCGCTGGGTAGTCATTGGACGCAATGGTTCCGGAAAAACCACGTTATTAAAGGCACTGGTTAATTTACTTCCCTTCAAAGGCGAAGTCGTCATAAACCAATTGCCGCTAAGTAAGTTAACTTGCCAGCAAAGAGCCAAACAAATCAGTTACCTTCCACAACACAGTCAAGTGGATGGTCGTTTAACACTAAGAGAGTACATTCAACTAACCGCTTCCAATCAAGCCACTTCTAGCTTTTCACTTGACCAAATGAGCAAAGCACTAAAGATCGATACTTTCCTCGAACGAAGAATGGGACAGCTCTCAGGCGGCCAGAAGCAGCGAGCGCATATTGCACGATCTTTATGTCAGAACGCCGAGTTTCTGGTGTTGGATGAGCCTCTAAACCATCTAGATCCATGTGCTCAAGGGGAAGTTTTATCACTATTGAAAGAGCAAGAAAAAACACTGATTTGCTCACTGCATGATATTTCCCTTGCGGCCAAGTTCGCGACGCACATTGCGATTTTGGAACACGGCCAGGTAGTCGCGAAAGGAAAGGTAGAAGAACTACTAACTCACAATCAACTTAAGCCGATCTTTGAAGTCGATTTAATCAGCACGACCAATAAGCGCACACAGAAAACAAGCAAATTTTTCGACATTGAACTCGACCAAGGACAGGAGCTTTCATGAAAAAACTATCAGCATTAACTTTATTACTTACCGTGTCCGCACAAGCCCAAATTACGGTAGAAAACTGCGACTCTACACTTACCTTAGATAAAGCGCCGAAAACCTTAATCACTCACGATATCAATATGTCTGAGATGGCATTTTCTCTCGGGCTTGAAGAGAATATGATCGGAGTGACCGGTATTAGCGGGTACTACAAAACGACCCCTGAATTTAATCGCCTCCAGGGCAGCATTCCGGAGCTCGCACCGAAATATCCTTCTTTAGAGGTGTTAGTTAATGCCAACCCTGATGTTTTCTTTGCAGGATGGAATTACGGTATGCGGTTGGGCGGCTCAGTCACGCCTGATTCTCTGAAAGAGTTTGGTATCAATACTCTGATTCTTAATGAGAGTTGCAGCCATATCCGTAAAGATAAGCAGCCAGCTAACATGGAACAGATGTTTGATGACGTGACACGCCTTGCGACTTTATTCGGTCAGCAAGACAGAGCTCAAACTCTTATCTCCACTTGGAGAGAGCAATTAATATTGATTCAACAGCAAACCCAGAATCAAACCCCTCTTAAAGTCTTTCTGTATGATTCAGGGGAAGAGAAACCATTCACAGCAGGAAAGTACGCGACAGTGAGCGCCATGATAGAAGCGGCAGGTGGCGCCAATGTAATGAAAGATCTGGATATCAGCTGGGGAACCACATCATGGGAGTCAGTTGCGATGCATAACCCTGATGTCATTATTCTTCTCGATTATCAAAATGGGACAGGCGCTAAAGGCATGCAAGCCTTTTTGGAACAGCACCCAGCGATGAAGCTGACCACAGCGGTAAAGACCACCCAATATCTTCCTCTGCGTTATGAGGAAATTACTCCCGGGCCAGCAAACATAGCTGCAATTGAAAAATTGGCACAGCGCATCCAAGAAATCCATGACAAGTCTTAGTACTAACCTGAACCGAACCGCACTGAACACCTGCGTATTCAGTTCTGTTTTTGCCCTCTTAGCGATGTTTTCTCTGAGTTTAGGCAGCGTTCAGCTATCTTTTGCACAAGTCGCTACGATTTTTTCAGCGGCGATGAGTCAACAGATCGACTCACCGATAGATCAAGTGGTACTGCACCTGCGCTTACCTAGAACAATCATCGCTATTATTTGCGGTGCTGGGTTAGGTATTGTTGGGGCGTTATTACAAACCGTGACAAAAAACGATCTTGCCGACCCTTTCATTTTTGGATTGTCATCCGGTGCCGCAACTGGAGCAGTCTTTGTGATTACAGTCATCGGCAGCGCTATCGGCATTTGGACACTTCCACTCGCCGCTTTTATCGGTGGAATAATCTCGGCTTCGGCAGTGCTATTTCTAGTCAGAAAAGTGGATGGGCAAGCGTCTTCTCAAATTGTTTTAGCCGGGTTGGCTATTTCATTTTTATTTACAGCCTTGACTAACTTCTTGGTCTTCCATGGTGATCAACGCGCTGCCCATTCGATTCTATTTTGGTCGCTAGGAGGCCTAGGAAACGCACGCTGGGACAATGTGCTAATTGTGCTTGCTGGACTTATCGCCTTGATAGCCCTAGGTATATTAAAACATCGCCAGTTAGATTGTTTACTTGCAGGAGACGACGTAGCACAAACCATGGGCGTAGACACAAAACGCCTGCAAAGCGGTGTCTTTATTGTCTGCGCTTTTGCAACGGCATGTTTTGTTTCTATCATCGGAGTTGTCGGATTTATTGGCTTGATGGTTCCTCATATCGCGAAGAAAATCATCGGCCCATTACACAAAAAATTACTCATCACTTCAGGGCTGATTGGGGCTTTGCTTATGCTATTAAGTGATATTTTGGCGAGAACCTTAGTTGCTCCTCAAGAACTGCCTCTTGGTGTTGTCACCACCGCATTTGGCGCACTATTCATTGTTTCCATTTTGATGGAGAAAAGTAATGAAAGCTGAACGCTTCACCATCATTGCGATTCGTCATGGCGAAACCGAATGGAATCGAATAGGCAAAGCACAGAATCAACTGGATAGCCCTCTGACAATGAAAGGCAAACGACAGATGCATAACGTCGGTCGTTATCTTGCAACTCAAAAATCATTGACCCTCAATGCTATTTACACCAGTCAATTAGGCCGTGCGATTTCCAGTGCTAAAACCATCGCACGCTACCTGAAAGTGCCCGTCATTTCTCAAATGGAGCTCAGTGAGTTCGATTCAGAACAGCAACGAAGAACAATGGCGATTCAGTGGATCCAACGAGTTTCTCGTCACCACAACAATGAGAACCCTATTTTGCTGCTCGGACATGGCGACTGGATAAAAACATTAGCCAGTTTAGGGACACCAAAGCAAATAATAGAAACACCAAACAACGGAGAAATCCTCAGGATAGATATCGAAGTATAACGTCACATCAGGGAATCAGGTGTAACTCCTGAACTGTACCCGCAGCTGTAAGCGATGAGCCCTTTACAAGCCACTGAGTCACACGACTTGGGAAGGAGTAAAGCGCAATGAGAACCTCAACATCGTAAGTCAGAATACCTGGACACACATGAATATCGAGCGGGAAAACTCAACACCATCCATACCTTGTCTAACAAGGGAACGCTCTGTATTCGTCAATACCTAAAACGTAGATGAAGAATACTGTGGTCACAAAAGTTAAACGATCCAAAAATAAGTCCGATCTCCGCAGTGGGTTTACCACCGGAGCGTGCGCAGCTGCAGCAAGCAGAGCGGCAGTTCAAACACTATTAACCGGACAAAAGCCTGACTATATCTCCATCACTCTACCTAATGGTGAGCCCGCTACGTTTAAGGTTGCGTTTATCCAAACATCCAACGATGCGGTGACCGCCAGCATTGTTAAAGATGCAGGGGACGATCCTGATTGTACCCACGAAGCCCATATTCAGAGTATTGCCCGCTGGCATTCAGAGCCCGGTTTTCACATCGATGGGGGTGTTGGCGTAGCTCGTGTGACTCTACCCGGATTAGAACTTCCCGTCGGTCAGGCGGCGATTAATCCCGTTCCTCGAAAAAACATTCTCGATATGGTGACTTTGGAATGGAACCAAGCGACCAGTCAACAGAAAAAACACGTCGGTATATCACTGGAAATTTGCGTCCCAGATGGAGAAGAGCGAGCCAAGGAAACCATTGGGCCAAGACTCGGTTTAATCGGTGGTATTTCCATTCTCGGGACACGCGGAACGGTAAAACCCTACTCCACTTCAGCGTTTTCAGCATCAGTGCGTCAATCGGTACAAATAGCGAAACAAAATGGCCAAAACCACTTGGTTCTCACGACAGGATCTCGAACCGAAAAGTCAGCGATGGCCATGCTACCAAGTTATGACTCGATGTGTTTTATCCAAGCGGGTGATTTTGTTGGGGTCGGACTGCGCGCAGCAAAACGTTATCAAGTGAGCAAAATCACCGTCGTCGCCATGATAGGCAAACTCGGCAAGATGGTCGCTGGGCACATGATGACTCACGTATCCGGTAAAGCTATCGACTTTTCATTGCTGGCCGACCTCGCCATTCAATCGGGTGCATCGAGTGAGTTTGCCGAAGCTGTTAGCCAAGCCAACACAGGCCGCCACGTACTCGATACATGGAAAGAAGCCCAACCGGGCCAAGAGATTCCCAATTACGACTTTCTTACCTTGCTCTGCAAACAAGCTGCAGAGCACGCTGCTGTGTATGTCAAACATCACGTCAGCATTGAATTCAAATTGATCGATTTTAACGGCGATCTATTAGCAGAACATCTCTGCTCAAAAGGAAGTGATACCAACACTCACTTTCATGATGAATAAGCATGAACAAGGAAAACTCCATGACTAACGATATGCGTCAAATGACCAAGCAAGGCCGTCAAATTGAAAGTAACTCTTTCTCTATCATCGATGAAGAAATAGAAACTCTCCATGGGGGACATAACTTCAATCAAGGTGAATGGAATGTGGTTCGTCGTGCCATTCATACTACGGGTGATTTTGAATACGCTAAATTATATCAATTCAGCGACAACGCGATTGAGTCTGCCATTACCGCTTTAAAAAACGGTGCCAACATCATTACCGATGTCAGCATGATCGTGACAGGTTTAAACCAAACTCGCCTCAACGCTTACGGCAATAAAGCACAGTGCTTCATTAGCCATCCAGACGTCATTAGCACGGCCAAAGAGACAGGAGAAACACGTGCTATTCACTCAATGCGTTATGCCCGCGATAACGACCTACTCGACGGCTCTATCATAGGTGTAGGCAATGCGCCTACCGCATTACTTGAGCTATTGCGCATGATAGAAGCAGGCGAAGCAAAACCTGCATTGATCATTGGCATTCCTGTTGGTTTCGTAAAAGCAGATGAATCGAAGCAAGCATTAACCGAACAAAACACAGTGCCTTACATTGCCAGCCTAGGCCGTAAAGGTGGCAGCCCGTTAGTGGTATCGACTATTCACGCCCTACTTGCTGAGTCAGTAAAATGAATAATGTAAGTACTCACTCTCAGATTATCGATTGCTATCAATCGGCTATCACGGTAGTCGGAGTACCCGAAGATGGGTGTTTAAGCCTAACCAGTCGAGCTGTTAATGCAGTTGAATCTGCACGCGTTGTTGCAGGTAACGACCGACTATTGGATTGGTTTCCCCAATTCAAAGGTCAACGCTTATCGATGAAAGAAGGCTATCAATCTTGGTTCGCTAAGTTGCTTGATGAATGCGAGGAAGGCGGCGTCGTCGTATTAGCTTCTGGCGACCCATTGTTCTTTGGCATCGGCGAATCGTTGTTAAAAAAACTGCCTAATGATGAAGTGCGCTTTATTCCCTCCCCTTGTTCAATGCAACTCGCTTGCAGCCGAGTCGGCATTGCATGGCAAGAAACCAAAGCAATTTCACTACATGGAAGAAAGCAGCATTACGATGGCATTAAAGGTATCGCAAGCCAAATGCAATGGGGAACTAGCTACTGCTTGCTAACCGATGTTCAAAACAACCCAGCTCGTATTGCGAAACACTTAGTCGAATTTAATCAACAAGGTTGGACGGCTTGGGTATGTGAGAACTTAGGTGGCACCGACGAAAAGATAAGCCAGTGGACTCTCGAAGACCTCGCACTAAAAAGTTCCGACGACTTCTCTACGCTCAATGTAATGGTACTGCACCGAACGCTACCTCATGCGTGGGGTGAATTGGGCCAATACGCCAACGATGATGACTTCATGAAGCGCATGCCTAAGCGCGGCTTAATTACCAAACAGCCCGTTCGTCACTTAGCGTTAGCAAGTATGCGTATTCAACCAAGATCTGTGGTGTGGGATATAGGCACAGGCTCAGGTTCTATTGCGATAGAAGCCGCTAAACAGTGCTATCAAGGACAAGTCTTCACCATTGAATCAAACCAAGAATGTTATGAGTCGGTCGAGGCTAACTTTAGAGCGCACGGTACCGACAACGTACAACTGATTCGAGATAAAGCCCCAATGCAGCTCGACACCTTGCCTCAGCCAGACAGTATTTTTATTGGTGGAAGCCGCGGCAACATGCACACCATTTTAGATTTCTGTTGGTCAGCAATAAAACCGGGAGGCGTCGTGATCGGTTCTGCCGTGACTGTCGATTCAGTTTGCGAACTTCATCAATGGAGTAAAGACAGCGATGCTCCGACACAGGTTCAACTGGTCTCTATATCAACAGGCGTACCACTCGCTCACTACACCCGTTATCAATCAGAAAATCCGATTCACTTATTTATTTTTACCAAGCCGTTTATTCAGAAATAAGCGCTTAATTTTTTAATTAAGCGCCACTCAACATATTAAATAAAAACAAAATTAGAGAAAGCACAGATGAAATTAGGAACTATGTACGCAATTGGTGTCGGCACTGGAGACCCAGAATTATTAACACTTAAAGCTCACCGACTACTCAGCACCGTCGACATTGTCGCGTTTCCAGAAAAAGACGCGGGCAGTAACCACTCTTTTGCTCAACAAATTGCAGCGGGTTCTGTTAGCCCTGAAAGCATGAAAGGCGAATACCTATTTTTGCATTTCCCAATGACGCGTGACCCAAGCATCAACGTTCCTGCATGGCGTAAAGCCGCCGTCACAATTGTTGAACTATTAAAGCAAGGTAAAGACGTGGCATTTGCAACCGAAGGTGATCCATCGGTTTACAGCACATGGGCATACATCCAAGAAGAACTGACAGAGCTACTTCCTGAACTTGATCCGGTGATCATTCCGGGTATCACTTCAGTTACCGCTATTCCATCACAAACAAAAATTCCACTTGCTGACGGTCAGGAGCGTTTTTGTGTTGTACCTGCGACATGGGGTATCGAGTGTTTAGAAAAGCTAGTCGAAGATTTTGACACCATCATGTTAATCAAAGCAGGTCGCGTTATCCCTAAGCTGATCACTCAACTAGAGTCGATGGACATGTTGGATTGTGCAACCTACGTGTCGCATGCCACCACAGAGAAACAAGAGCTTTACTCTGATCTACGCGATGTACCGAATGAAAACCGCTACTTCTCTATGGTTCAGCTTTCAGTTCGCGCTCGTCGTGGCGTACTACGTGGTACTAATGAATCAAAGAAATGTGCCGTTCTTGATGGTGGTAAAGCTGATAGTGGTAAAGATGGCATCGATAAAACTATTGGCGGTAAAGCGTAATGAAAATCGCTATTTATGCCATCACGCTACACGGAGCAAGGCAAGCCAAACGCTTAGCTAAAACGTTTCCGTTTGCTGATGTCTTTATTGCACCAGTTGGACAAGAAGAATACCCAGAAGCCGATGAGTTAACGCTGCCGCTTTCTGGTTTTCTTCCTCCTCAATTTAAGCAATATGATCACCATATCTGCTTTTTTGCTGCGGGCATTGTCAGCCGAATGATCGGCCCTTTGCTAGAAGACAAACGCACCGACCCCGGCGTGATCTGCATTGACGATCACGGCCAATTCGTGATCCCTATGCTATCTGGTCATCGCGGTGGCGCAAATGGGATCGCGTTACAAGTCTCACAAGCACTCAACGCGACTCCTGTAATCACCACCGCTTCTGACGCTGCCGGCAGTTTGTCGGTTGATATGCTCGGTTCGCCATTTGGTTGGACACTTGATCCACAATGCGAACCCGCGATCACCACCACCAGCGCAGCAGTTGTAAATGAAAAACGCATTCTAATCGTGCAGCACGCTGGCGAACAGAACTGGTGGCAGAACAAACGTTCCATGCCAAGACACATCATTACCCACCCAGCACTAAGCGATACAGACCTTTCTCAAATCAGTACTGATGATTGGGATGGTTTAGTTCTGATTTCAGATGAAGCACAACCAAAAGGTTACGCCGACTTTAAAAATAAAACCGTACTGTGGCGACCAAAATCGCTTGTGCTTGGAATAGGCTGTGACCGCAATACTCCTTTCCATGTATTGAAAGCAGGTATCAATGTTTTCCTGACTGAATATAACCTAGCAAAAGCCAGTGTTTCAGCTTTCGCCAGTATCGCTTTAAAAGCGGATGAAAAAGGTATTTTAGAACTCTCGTCTGAAAGCCAAATTCCTTTCCACACTTATTCAGCCGAGCAACTCGACGGCGTTGAAGGGATTGAAAACCCATCAGAATACGTAAAAAAAATTACGGGAGTATCATCGGTTTCTGAAGCGGCCGCGCTAAAGCACGCTAAGCGAGATCAACTATTGGTTCCTAAGTGGAAGTTCAAACAAGACGGTTTCAACATGACTTTATCTTGTACTCGCATCGAATACGATGAACCCCTCGCCAAGAAGAAGTGGAAAAACTGGCTAGATGAAAACGTCAAAATCAACCTTCACGGTAATGAAGTGGTAGATGGTTTTCAGTGTAAGCCTAAGCATGTCGATTTAAACCGCCCGATGCTCTACCACCGCCATCACGTATTGCTATGTGAAGGTGGCCGCTGCGCGAAAGAAGGCAGTAAAAACCTTGCACACGATCTTAGACAGGTACTTAAAGCGCTCAATTTTTCCGACGGTGAACAGCGCATCAAGATAAGCCGTACACACTGTGCGGGCACCTGCAGAAACCGCGCTGCAATGGTGATTTACGAACGTTTACTAGAACATGAAACACCTGTTAACAACGGGCTTTGGATTCGAGGTATCGAAGAATTTACCGAGCAAGACTGGAAAGATTTGTTCACAAATCTAGTCGAGCGGAAATCATTAAAAGCTTATTTAGATCCTAAGTTTATCGCACCAATTGAAAATGCAGACGGCACTACTGAGCTTTAGAAACCGCTTAGTTTTAAGAAGCACAGAACTTTAGGTATCACTGAGCTTTAGGAACATAGTAGGCCAAATACTTTGCAAGCTATGAACATGATATTTCAAAGCTCACTTTAACCTCATTACCAACATGAGATAACCCGTTTATCTTGTGATATAGATTTGATAAGGACAGCGACAATTATGAAACGACTTCGTCATTATAACCAAGGCACAGCCATTGTACTGAGCTGCTTTGGTAGCGTTGTAGAACAACAACGTTATGAAACTCTAGCAGAGCGCGTACGTCAAAGTTACCCAGATGTGCCAGTGCGTATCGCCACCAGCTCAAAGATGGTGATCAAGAAGCTGGCTCGTAAAGACACGCCATGTTTCAGCCTACCTCAGGTACTCGCCGATCTAGACACTCAAGGTTACGAACGCATTTTGATTGTTTCAGTGTACCTATTCCCTACCGATGAACATCGCTACATGACATCAATAGTTGATGGCTTCAAGCAATTCTCATTGGCGCGCATTGAACAAACACCAGCGATCATGCATCACAGCCAATTAACGACCAATTTGCTTTCGGCTCTCCATGATCGTTTTGCTCCACAAGATCATTTCAACGTGTTCGTTCACCACGGTGCGCCTATGCTAGATAACCCAGGTCACCAATCGATCCATTACTGTGATGATCTACTCGGCAAATTATCGCAACGCAACTTCGCTTGCTCGCTCGAAGGCGCATGGCCATTTAAGTTAGTGAAAAATGAAATGGTTCGCCGCATTAAAGAGCAATATACAGGCCAAGGCCGACCGCTTCTTAATCTAGTTCCACTACTGCTTGTATCGGGTAACCACTTCATCAACGATCTTAAAGAAATTAATGAGATGCTGGCAGAAGACGCTGACGTTCAAGTGGCAGAGCCAATCCAAGGTGACAAGTTCTGCATGCTCGATATGCCAGAACTGTTACAGATTATCGATAAGCAAATTAAAGAAGGCTTAATTCGTTTAGGTGCACCAGAGGAAGAGAAATAATCATGGCAAAACTAACACTGGTAGGCTTAGGGCCTGGCGCAATAGACCTAGTCACACCCGCAGCGCAACAAGCGGTAAAGAATGCAGATGTCGTTGCAGGCTACAAGCCGTATGTAGAATCAATCAGCACACTAATCGACACTCAAGAAGTCATTCAAAGTGGTATGACTCGCGAATGGGACCGCGCTCAAGCCGCAGTAGAAGAAGCAGCAAAAGGTCGAGAAGTCGTATTGGTATGTTCTGGGGATTCTGGCATGTACGCGATGGCGCCTTTAGTGCTTGAATTATTGGAGCAAAACGCAGAATTAAACGCACAAGTTGAACTGGATATTATTCCGGGCATCACCGCGGCTAACGCCTGTGCTTCTTTAGTTGGTGCACCTCTTGGTCACGATAGTTGTACCATTTCTCTGTCTGACTTATTAACGCCTTGGGAAGTGATTACCAAGCGGATTGAAGCCGCGGCAATGGCTGATTTTGCGATTACCTTCTACAACCCTCGCTCTAAAAAGAGAACTCAGCACATTGAAACTGCACGTGAAATCCTTTTGGAACATCGTGACCCAAATACTCCCGTTGCTATCGTGAATGCTGCGTATCGTGATGAGCAAAAAGTCACACTGACAACACTGGCTGAATTTACCAAAGTGGAATTTGGTATGAACGCCGCGGTCGTGATAGGTAACAGCAACAGCTACCGATTTGGTGATTGGATCGTAACACCGCGTGGCTACACCAATAAATATCAACTGAAAGACGGCAAGGTACTAGAAGGTCAAAAACGTGGCCATTCATTAAAAGTTGAACCTAAACCAGAATCAGTGACGGAAGAGGCAAACTAGTATGACGGTATTTTTTATCGGCGCAGGGCCGGGTGACCCAGATTTAATCACAGTGAAAGGCGCACGCTTAGTTGAAGAGTGCCCTGTGATTGTTTACGCAGGCAGTTTAGTGCCAAAAGCCGTCATCGATCGCGCTCACCCTGATGCACTGGTCTATAACTCCGCTGACATGGATCTTGATGATCTAACCAATGTGTACCTAACCGCACACGAAAAAGGTCAAAACGTTGCACGCGTTCAAACTGGCGATCTTTCAATTTACTCGTCGCTTGCAGAACAAACACGTCGCTTGAACGAACTTGGCATTGATTGGAAAGTGGTTCCGGGCGTCTCCTCTTTCCAAGCGAGTGCCGCAGCTCTTGGCCAAGAACTGACGCTACCTGAAAAGTGCCAGACCATTATTCTTAGCCGAGCATCAGGTCGAACGCCTGTTCCTGAAAAAGAGAATCTACGCGCCCTTGCCTCTCACGAAGCAACACTGTGTTTATTTCTTAGCGCAACATTAATTCGTAAAGTGGTTCGTGAATTATCAGATGTTTACCCGCAAGATTGGCCAGTGGCTGTCGTTGAAAAAGCCAGTCACCCTGAACAGCGAATATTCCGTGCTACATTGGGTACGATCGCCCAAGTTATGCATGATGAAGGGATTCGCTCCACCGCGATGATCATCGTCAGTAAAGTGCTAGGCGACAATGATTTTGTTGACTCTAAACTCTACGATCCGACCTTCTCACACGCTTGCCGAAAAGCACGTGTCGTTGAAGAGGGTGTAGCTGAAAGTGGAACATTGGAAGACGATAAGAGCGCAGACTAACCTCGCTCATTAGCTGTTGATTGGTTTATGCGTTTATTCATTTTCACTATCCAGTCAGCAGCATTATTTGGCAGATATGATGATCTTTTTTGATTTAAATTTTGGTTATTCAAGTTTAGCGATCGCGCTAATGATGATCGCAGCTTTGATGCTTGATCACTTACTAGGTGAGCCTAAACGATTTCACCCTTTGATCGGTTTTGGCTATGCGGTTGAGAAAATCGAGAAGCTGTTAAACCGAGCCACTAAATTCTCAGGTTTGATCGCATGGATAGCTGCGACTGTTCCATTGTGCTTACTCAGCTTTTGGCTACAACATACGCTACTAAGCATGGGGAACACATTAGGCTTTTGGCTATTTAATATCGTGGTTCTGTATATCGCGATAGGTCAACGTAGCCTGCTTGATCACGCCCAGTGGATCCACCAGCCGCTGAGCCAAGGTGATCTTGATTTAGCGCGAGAGAAAGTTGGTTGGATCGTTAGCCGTAATACTGAAACCATGGATCAACGCCAGATCACGTCATCGACGATTGAGTCGGTATTAGAGAATGGTAACGATGCGATCTTCGGCACTCTATTTTGGTTTGCACTGCTTGGGGCTCCAGGGGCATTACTGTTCCGATTAGTGAACACACTTGATGCGATGTGGGGCTACAAAAATGAACGCTGGCTAGAATTTGGCTATGTGGCAGCAAAAGTAGATGATGTGATGGGCTGGGCACCTGCGCGCTTAACCGCACTTAGCTACAGCCTTTTAGGCAACACTAAGTTGGCTCTGAAATGCTGGAAAGAACAAGCTAAACATTGCTCGAGTCCAAACGGTGGCCCCGTAATGACATCAGGTGCCGGCGCACTACAAATCATCATAGGTGGCGATACTTATTACCACGGAAAACTTGTGAAAAAACGTCCGATGGGAAAAGGTAATATTGCGACTTTAGAAGATATTCCACGAGCCATATCTTTGGTCCAAAAAACCAGTGTGCTTTGGGCCATCGTAATGCTACTGCTTTCTCTTTTAACTCTTTGTTTATTTTGATTTCATGTCTATTTTAACTCTTTACTTTAAGTACGCTAATGACGATTAAACAACACTCAACCTCAAACGAACTTCCGCATCACGGTGGTAAGTTAATCGAGTTTTCATTGCGCTATCAAAGGCCAATCGAACAATGGGTCGACCTTTCAACTGGAGTAAGCCCGCACCACTACCCTATACCTGAAATCCCTGCATCGGTATGGAATCGGCTACCAGAAGACGATGATGGCTTAATCACAGCCGCGCAAACCTACTATCAAAGTGATGCCTTGTTACCCGTAGCTGGCAGTCAGGCAGCCATTCAATCGCTACCTCATATGATTGCAAAGACACAGCCAACATTGACGTACATCCTATTGCCTCATACGGGTTACAAAGAACATCGACATGCGTGGCAGCAGTACGCAGAACAAAGCATACAAGCCGTCATATTCGACTTTTACCTACACAAACCGACAATCGAACAGCTGAAAACGGCAGACGTGGTCGTAGTGATTAATCCCAATAATCCAACCGCACTGAATGTGCCACCAAGTGAAGTACTGACTTGGCTAGATCATATCCAAGATCATTCAACGCTCGTGATTGATGAAGCGTTTGTAGACTGTACTCCTGAGCTTTCAGTGTTACCAAGTTTCCCAACAGGAGTACCTGACAATCTAATAGTCCTGCGATCAGTGGGTAAATTTTTTGGGCTGGCAGGGATTCGCGCAGGCTTTTGTTTTGCCTCGCCATTGCGTTTAAATATTCTTAAACAACACCTTGGACCTTGGACACTCAGTGGCCCAACTCGCTATGTCACCACACATGCCTTACTCAACTCCAATTGGCAAAAGAAAAACCGCCAACGCCTACATGAAGAGGCTCAGCGTATGAACCAAATCTTACAACTACATTTTGGCCAAATGGCGGGCTCGGTAAAAATAACATCACAGATACTCTTTCACCGAGTTGAAATTTCAGATTCGGTATCATGGCACCA
This sequence comes from Vibrio sp. FF266, assembly GCF_041439695.1. Taxonomy (NCBI): domain Bacteria; kingdom Pseudomonadati; phylum Pseudomonadota; class Gammaproteobacteria; order Vibrionales; family Vibrionaceae; genus Vibrio; species Vibrio sp. FF266. The sequence goes on along the minus strand of NZ_JBGOOO010000048.1, from coordinate 1,522 downwards.
TCAGCTCGCCAAGTTAGGGGTTTTTACTCGTCATTGTGATGAAAACGATGCACTTCGTTTCGGGTTACCCGCCAACGAATCACAATGGCAAGCGCTCACTCGCGCACTCGAACAACTCAAGGAATAATTATGTCTACAGCTTACTGTTCTGCCCTAGTGGTAGGCGCACCTTCTTCTGGAAGCGGAAAAACAACCGTGGTCGCCGCTCTAGCAAGAGCTTTGGTTCAACAAGGAAAGAAAGTTCGAGTATTCAAAACTGGGCCTGATTTTATTGATCCACAATTTCTATCTATTGCATCAGATACACCCACTTACCAATTGGATTTGTGGATGTGTGGTGAAGCGGAATGCCAACACTTAATTTACCAAGCAGCCCTAGAAGCGGATGTGATTCTAATTGAAGGCGTAATGGGTATGTTTGATGGCAAATGCTCAAGTGCTGATATTGCGGCCAAATTTAACCTTCCGATGTTGGCCGTGGTAGATGCTGGCGCAATGGCACAAACCTTTGGAGCCATTGTAAATGGCTTATCGACATTCCGTGATGACGTGGATGTATTTGGTGTAGTTGCAAACCGCGTAGGTTCTGAACGTCACGCTGAAATGCTAAAAGAAAGCCTAAAACCTGAAACCGAGTTTTGTGGTTGGTTACCAAAAGACATGGATTTGTCGCTGCCAGAACGCCACTTAGGTTTAGTACAAGCACAAGAGTTAGATGACATAGAGGAGCGACTTAATCACGCAGCCAAGCTACTACTAGAACATGGTGATATCCCATTACCAACAGCACAAGCATTTGAAAAACCAAAGCAAGCACTACCAGCCAGACATGAATCATTGACTGGTCATACAATTGCAGTAGCTCGTGATAATAGCTTTGCTTTCTTGTATCAAGCCAACCTTGATTTGTTGATCGAATTGGGGGCAAAACTGTCATTTTTCTCACCGCTTGCACATGATGATTTACCAGTGTGTGACGCTTTGTATTTACCAGGAGGTTATCCTGAATTACATATGGATAAGCTAGCGCTCAATCATGCGTTAAAACAGCAAATCATCACACACATTGAACAAGGAAAACCTTGCCTAGCCGAATGTGGTGGCATGCTATACCTCAACAAAGCATTGACTGATACAGAAAGCCAAACAGAAAACATGGTTGGAGCGTTAAATGCCAAAGCGACTATGCAGAAGAAGCTAGCCGCGCTAGGGATCCTAGAAGCTAATTTCGATGGTCAAATGCTGCGTGGTCATACTTTCCATTATTCAAAAACAGACAGTAAAGAAACCGTGCTAACTCAGCCTGAATCTCAATATGGTAGGCCAACCGATCCTGTTTGGATAAAACAAAGCACCATCGCTTCTTATGCACATTGGTACTTCCCGTACAACCCTGATTTGGTAGCGAAAATATTCAAAGGAGCGCTTTATTAAGTATGGGTGAAAAAATGCGCCTTGAACGCTTTCAATAGGGCGTGTTGATCTTTCGAGCTGATTTTTGCAGCGAGTTGCTGGGTATTTA
>NZ_JBGOOO010000047.1:0-31393 GCF_041439695.1 Vibrio sp. FF266 | reverse complement strand
AGAAATACGCGAAACGGGGTAGTTCTATCTTTAAATTTAATTACGCAACAAAGCCAGTTAACGACCTCCCTAATTTAGCAAACCATAAATAACATCAAGTATTGCAAAATTTTGCAGAAAGCCGCTAACTTTAGTATGCCACAGTTAGTTTTCGTTACAGTAGCCTAAGTTGCATTATGAGCAATACAGACTCAAGGATATCTGCTTGTTATGATAACTGTTGCTCTACAAGCGTCTTCCAGAACCCAACACCGTGTTCCAAAATATTATCGTTAAAATCATAATGCGGGTTATGAAGAGCAGTACCTCCACATTCACCAACACCATTCCCAACTAGCACATAGCACCCTTTTACTTCGCGTAACATGAACGAGAAATCCTCACTGATGGTGAAGCGTTCACAAGCTCCATTCACATTCTCTTCACCAACAACCGCTTGTGCCGCTTTCACTGCATGAGCCGTCTCTTCAGGCGTGTTAATCGTTGATAAGAAGCTGTTGTTGAAGTGGTATTGATAATCAACACCTGCTGACATGCACTGGCCAGCGACGACACGCTCAATCGCTTTCTCAATTTTATGCAATGCTTGATCGGTAAAGCTGCGAGTGTCACCAGAAATAGTCACTTGCGAAGGAATCACATTCACGGTTCCATTGGTAACAAAGTTAGTCACCGAGATAACCGCCGTCTCATCAATGGCGCTCAAATTACGCGAAACGATGGTTTGCAGTGCTGTGACCACCTGAGCTCCAACAACAATCGGATCGGTTCCCATGTGTGGCATCGCCGCGTGGCCGCCCGTCGCTTTGATCACAATCTCAAAACTGCTTTCACTTGCCATAAGCGAGCTTGGACGAGTCACAAATTTACCTTCTGGGATACCCGGTAAGTTATGCATAGCGTAAATCGCATCCATATTCCAACGAGTGAACAGGCCATCAGCGATCATCGCTTTCGCTCCTGTGCCTCGCTCTTCATCTGGTTGGAAAATGAAGTATACAGTGCCATCAAATTGCTTACTGGTTGCTAACTCTTGCGCCGCACCCAGTAGCATCGCGGTATGGCCATCATGTCCACAAGCGTGCATCGCTCCTTCATGTTTTGAAGCGTGACAAAAAGTGTTCTGTTCATGAATGCGCAGCGCATCCATATCCGCACGTAGACCAATCGAGCGATCGCTTGTGCCATTTTTCAGAATTCCAAGCACACCTGTTCCGCCAATACCGCGGTGAACTTCAATGCCGAACTCTTCGAGCTTGTTCGCTACGAATTCAGATGTTATGAACTCTTCAGTACCGAACTCTGGATACTGATGTAAATGGCGGCGCCATTCTGTAACGTTGGCAATGTTAGTCATGGAAACTCCAATAAATACTTAAAATTAATTTGTTAAAACTGTTTTAGGTGTCATCCCGCGGGACTTGTTGGATGCTGCAAACAGCATCATTGCTACAATAATCAAGCCAGCAGCCAGCGTCCTAAAAGGTGTGATGGGTTCGCCAAACACCAAAACAGCGATGAAAAATGCAGACATAGGGATGAGGTTTAAAGCCATACTGCTGCCTTCAACACCAACACGCTCTATGCCGTATATGTATGCGATGTAGCCCAGCCCTGATACAAAGCCACCTAGCACGATAATGCAGAGTAACGACCAAGAAGGGTGAATCACTAGTAACAGGCTTGGTACATCGGGGCCTGCAACCAGTAAGTAAATGAAAAATCCAACCGCCGCAAAACCAAATTGATAATGCATGGTGCAAGTTGCACCGTATTTTTCTGCAAGCTGAGCGCGCAAATGAGTCACCGACGCAAAGCTCAGCACACTCAATAGACAAATCAGGAGCCCGATGTTTACTCCTCTATCTTGAGACGTAAACGGAGGAGCTAGCACTAACATGCTGACGCCAACTTCGGTTTGCTTTGAGTTTTCTTGTGGATCATTGCCGAGAAAATCAGGACTAAAGATAAAACAAAGAATGCCATCATGTAGCGTAGCCACACCAACAATCGCGCATCAATGGTTTGTAATGGCAAGGTAGCTAATGCGCCCTCTGAACCCCATAACAACCCTACTCCAATCGCTGCAATCCAACCTTTAGTCACTGATTTCATCACTTAGCTCGCTTCTGGTGTTGCTTTTTTATCGCACGCTAAATTTTCTGAAGATTGTTCTTCCTGCTTTGTCTCAAACTTCGTGAACACGTAAAGTGCGACCACAATTAATGAAACAACGATGGTTTTGCCCATTGCCATCTGTTCGCCAAGTGTTAAAACCGCCACTAAGTAGCCAACCAAAGGCATGAGGTTTAATGCCATCGTTGCCTTTTCTACACCGATACGCTTGAAAGAATACAATTGAATCAAGTAGCTACCACCAGAAATGCCTGTACCTAAGAAAATAAGCAGTGCAATCAACAGCGGGCTAGAGAAAATAATGTAAATCTGAGACAAGTCCAAGCCCATGGTCAACACAACGATAATGCCCATCACAGCAACCGAAATGTATTGGTACAGCATGGAAACCACTGAGCCGTATTTGTCCGCTAAGCTAGCACGTAAATGTGCCGTCCACGCTAAAGCCAGCATCGAGCATGTCACGTAAACATAACCCAGCAGCGGAGTACCGCCTTCAATGGTGTTTGTTGGCCCGACACTCATTGCGTAAATACAAACTGCAGATGCGATGAAAGCGCCCCACTGAATCTTGTTCATACGGAAGTTCATAAACATCATACCGAAGAAGACTGTCGCGAACGGCTGCATACCTTGGATAACACCGTTTTCAGTCGCACCAATATGAGAAAGAGAAAGGAAATTAAAAAGTGAGAAAACCCCTTGTCCCACGATGCCGCAAAGCGCAATACGTCCAATATCTTTGGTATCGATCTTTAATGAAGAACCTAAGTCTGCACTTAAGTTTTTGCTACGTGATGTAAAAAAGAAAATGATTGATAGGCCAATTACCGCGGTAACGTAGCGGAAAAATACCAATGTCATCGGATCAACAGCCATAGAAAGCGGCTTAGAGACCACCCCTGTTACGCCCCAGATACAGGCAACGGCAATGGCGGCAGTCCATCCTAAAAATGTGTCTCTGTTTGTTGTGTTCATTTTTATCTTCCGTAATCTTATTTCTTATTGAATAAGAGCGATGCATCACCGCCCAGTTTTTTTATAATTTTTATGTGCTGACTCTGGAGTCCAGAGCCAGCTTTTGTAGGGTGTTAAATTTGTAAGGTGTTAAGTTTTGAGCTAAATAATGATCAGTTCTGGCTCTGCGCGTTTGCTTAACCATTCAGCGCCGTCTTCAGTAATCACGATATTCTCTTCGTGAACCATTGACTTACCCGGTGCGTAAACCATGCCCGGTTCTAATGTCATCACCATACCCGGCTTAAGTACTGTGTTGTCGGTAGCCGTGTTAGACGGGCGCTCTGTCAGCTCCATACCTAAACCATGACCAAGACGACCAACGTCGTTGCCCAATGCACCATTGGCTTCTAATACTCCCCACATCGCGTTGTAGATGTCAGTCGTGGTTGCGCCCGGTTTCGCAGCCTCAAAGCCTTTCGTGGTCGCTTCGTAAGTAGCGCGGTATGCCGCTTTGGTTTGCTCACTTGCATGACCAAATGCCCAGTTACGGTCGAAATCAGAGAAATAACCATCGCGTACAGCACCCGTATCGATGATCAACACATCTCCCGGTTCAATGATGCGATCGGTAGGACCCATGATGATGCTGTCATAACCATCTGGCCCTGAGCCTGCGATGATGTAAGGGCATTCGTCCGCACCTTCTAACAACATATCGATACGGAACTGTTTACAGATTTCACGCTCGGTCATGCCGGCTTTTGCGTAACCCGGAATCTTGCTAAACCCAACGTTAGTAATGCGGCAGATTTCACGTGTTTTCTCAATTTCAGCTTGTGATTTGATCTGACGAAGTTCATGCATTGCTAAAGACACATCAACAAAGTCTTTCTTAACCATGGTGGTTAATTTCAAGTAGTTGTTCACCGGCATACGTAGGTGAGATTCAATGCCCAGCGTTGCGCCTACTCGGCCATGACGACAAGGCAAAGAGTTCAATGCGCTAGCAACTAAGCTAATGCCATCATCTTCAGGACGAGGAGAAGGCCAAGTAATAATGTTGTCGACCCATGTTCCCGCCATACCACTTGCTCCGATTTCAGGAACAATCGCAATCGGCTTTCCTTCTGCAGGAACGATGACAAACCATGGACGAGTTGGGCTATGCCAAAACTGAGTGTGGAAGCCAGTGAAGTAGCGAACGTTTGGCTCGGTTGTGAAAATCATCGCATCCAGATTCATCTCATGCATGACTTTTTGAGCGCGTGATGTTCTGTGTTCAAACTCAGCTTGTTTGAAGCCGCGGTTTAGGTAGTTAGTCATTGGAACCTCTAATTATTGTATTTAGGTAGGCACTTCGGCTGCTCTTCACAACCAGTAACCAACCCTATAGTTCAATTTTGTTTACGTTACGGTGAGCATCTTACTGACATTTAAGTTAAATAATGTGACCAAGATCTTAGGGTTAACTATAGTGATCAGAAAACATCTAAAACTGGAAATATAGTTGATTACGATCAACTTTAGGTACTTATTTGTAACTTTAGACTTGTGTAGGAAGCGGATATATAGTCTTATAGTTACATAAAGTTAATTGGCAACTTGAAATGCATCGAGTAACCAAAGATAATGAAAGGCAATTAAAGTTAATAATAGTGGTCTGAAATGAACGCATCAGCATATAAATCGTTTAACGTAGAATTCACCGACAATGACAGAGAGCATCTCGCACTGAACTTTCGCTTAGCCGAAACCATTGCCGACTTTATTGGTCCGCACTGTGAGGTTGTGATTCATTCATTCGAGAGCTTTGAAAAGTCGGTAGTGAAGATAGTGAACGGACACCACACGGGTCGAGAAGTAGGGTCACCTATCACCGATTTGGGGCTGAAGATGCTGAGTGTGTTTGAGAGCACTGGTGAGGTCACGCCAAAGAGTTACTTCACCACCAGCAAAGATGGATCGTTACTTAAGTCTACGACCTGTGTGCTAGCTGGAGAAAATGGCAAACCAATTGGGCTGTTCTGTATCAATATGAACTTGTCTCACCCGTTTCCTGAGATCATAAAAACTTTAATGCCAGACATGGCTCATGCCCCTGTGGGTGTGCATGAGAACTTTGGAGCTTCAACAACAGAAGTGATTGAGCAAGCGCTTGAGCACGCTATTTTTGAAGTCGACAACGATGAGTCAGTCAACTTAAAAGGTCGAAACAAAGCCATTACTAAGCAGTTGCTTGAGAACGGTATTTTCGAATTAAAAGAGGCGACAGCATTCGTATCTGAGCGTCTTGGTATTACTCGCCACGCTATTTACAAATACATCCGCGAGTTTAGAGCATAGAAATCCTATAAAGAGAAACGAAATGAAAACAAAAATCCATACAGATCTAGCACCAGCAGCAATCGGCCCTTACTCTCAAGGTATGGCATTCAAAGACCTAATCTTCACTTCAGGTCAATTACCGCTTGATGCAAAAACAATGGCGTTTGTTGAAGGTGGCATCAAAGAGCAAGCTCGTATGTCACTAGAAAATCTAAAAGCAGTTTTGGAACAAAGTGGTGGTTCACTGAATACCGTTATTAAAACCACATGTTTCCTATCTGATATGGAAAACTTCGTTGCATTTAACGAGGTGTACACGGAAGTATTTGGTACAGAGAACGCGCCAGCACGCTCTTGTGTTGAAGCCGCTCGTTTGCCAAAAGACGCACTAGTCGAAGTTGAAGCGATCGCTTACATCAAGTAATCACGTATTGCTTTTAGTGACTGCGTATAGCAAAAAATAACTATGTAATGTTATTAACGACAAAGTAAGGTCATTGAACATCGCTTGATGGCCTTTAATTCCTCTGCCTGTATCTAAGTGTGCCCTATGTTAAAACTATCAAAAAATTCATTCTACACTGGACAAGTTTGCGAGCTATTCACTGCATCTCAAGCGCAACAAGCGCGTGAGTTTCACCGTCAGATCGAAGGTTACCAACCAACGCCACTTGTCTCTCTTCCTAATCTTGCTAATCACCTTGGTGTTAAAGCGCTCCTAGTAAAAGACGAATCAAAACGCTTCGGTTTGAATGCATTCAAGGTACTCGGCGGTTCTTACGCTCTGGGTCGCCAATTGGCAAAACACCTTGGCATTGATATTTCTGAGATCAACCTTAAAACCGTTGCTTCAAAACTGGATAAGCCACTTGTATTTACGACAGCAACAGCGGGTAACCATGGCACTGGTGTCGCGTGGGCGGCTCGTGAAATGGGCCAAAAAGCTGTGGTTTATATGCCAAAAGGCTCGTCTCAAGCCAGTGTTAACCGCATTCAAGGTTTAGGTGCAGAGTGTATCGTGACGGAAGTTAACTACGACGACACGGTACGCATGGCAAACCAAACCGCTCAAGACAACGGTTGGATGCTAGTTCAAGACACAGCATGGGATGGCTATGAAGAGATCCCAACATGGATCTCTCAAGGTTACATGACCATGGCAGACGAAGCCGTCGAGCAAGTTCAAGAGCAAGAATTTAGCGCTCCAACTCACGTATTCTTACAAGCAGGCGTAGGTGCAATGGCAGGCGGCATATTAGGCTACCTTGCAGACAAGCTAGGCGCAGATACATTTGAAACCATCATTGCAGAGCCAGCAGCCGCAGATTGTATTTTCCGCTCAGGCGAGAAAGGCGAAATGGTCAACGTAACTGGTGAGTTGAACTCAATCATGGCGGGCCTTGCGTGTGGTGAACCAAACCCAGTGACATGGCCAGTATTGCGTGATTGCAGTAACTACTTTATCTCGGTTGATGACAGTATTTCAGCAAACGGGATGCGTGTTCTAGGTAACCCACTACAAGGTGACAGCCAAATCATCAGCGGTGAGTCAGGTGCGATTACACTAGGCCTTCTTTACCAACTTTGCCGAGAGGGCGCAGACCAAGCAGTACGTGATGAGCTAGGTTTAAACCAAGACGCAACCATCATGCTATTTAGCACTGAAGGTGACACCAACCAACCGCGATACCGAGACATTGTTTGGAACGGCTTACACCACTCTAGCTAACTAAAAAACTCCACAACTTCAATAATAAAGCCACGGTATTCACTGTGGCTTTTCGTTAAATCTTTGTCTCATCACCAAGTTGGACTGATGTTCACATATTTTACAACACGCGACATAACATTAGAAAATATTGGCTAGGCAGATCATACTGGTTTCGAGATGAGCATTTACTCTAAATGATTTTGGGGCAGAAATGAGTTAGAGCCCTTAATAACTCACAAAACTCTAAACAAGTTGATGACCACCACACCAAATCACATAGGCTATTAAATTACGTCCCATTTGTTTCTAATAAATGTCTTACCTACATAGTTCCTGTTTACTGTGTCCTTAGATTTTCTGAGTAATCCCCCTCTCTCCGAACTCCTCTGAACACACCGATTATTACAAATACGTAATAATAATTTTCTATTTAAGGGGATTATCAAAACATTCACTCGCACCTATACTGGCTCCAACAAAACGAGAGAGCGGAAACAATTAAGCTCAACTACGCTTAACGGGTTGAAGCTAATTGCACGGTTATCCGCTGTACTGACATATATAGGAAACATCCAATGACAATCGAAATTAAACCTGGTCAAACTCATATCAAATCAAAAGCAATGGTTGCATGGGCAGCTGGCGAGCCACTAAAAATGGAAGAAGTTGATGTACAACTTCCTAAAGCTGGTGAGGTTCTAGTTCGCATCGTTGCTACTGGTGTTTGTCACACTGACGCATTCACATTATCAGGTGACGATCCAGAAGGTATCTTCCCTTCAATCCTTGGTCACGAAGGTGGCGGTATCGTTGAGATGATCGGCGAAGGCGTTACAAGTGTTGAGATTGGCGACCACGTTATCCCACTTTACACAGCTGAATGTGGCGAATGTAAGTTCTGTAAATCTGGTAAAACTAACCTATGCCAAGCGGTTCGTGAAACGCAAGGTAAAGGCCTAATGCCAGACGGTACAAGCCGCTTCTCTATCAATGGCGAAACGATTTTCCATTACATGGGTTGCTCTACTTTCTCTGAGTACACAGTACTTCCAGAAATCTCTCTAGCGAAAGTAAACAAAGAAGCACCACTTGAAGAAGTTTGTCTTCTAGGTTGTGGTGTAACAACAGGTATGGGCGCTGTACTAAACACAGCTAAAGTTGAAAAAGGCGACAACGTTGCTGTATTCGGCCTAGGCGGTATCGGTCTTTCTGCAATCATTGGTGCTCGCATGGCTGGTGCTGACCGCATCATCGGTGTTGATATCAATGAGAGCAAATTCGAGCTAGCAAAACAGCTTGGCGCGACTGACTGCATCAACCCAACTAAATTCGACAAACCAATCCAAGACGTTATCGTTGAGATGACAGACGGTGGTGTTGAGTACTCTTTTGAGTGTATTGGTAACGTAAACGTGATGCGTCAAGCACTTGAGTGCTGCCACAAAGGTTGGGGCGAATCAGTAATCATTGGTGTTGCGGGTGCAGGTCAAGAGATTGCAACTCGTCCATTCCAACTAGTGACTGGTCGTGTATGGCGTGGTTCTGCTTTCGGTGGTGTTAAAGGCCGCTCTGAGCTTCCAGAAATCGTTAACCGCTATATGGCAGGTGAGTTTGGTCTTCAAGAGTTCATCACTCACACAATGGGTCTGCAAGACGTAAACGAAGCATTCGACCTAATGCACAAAGGTGAATCTATCCGTACTGTTCTACACATGGATAAATAATTCTCCTTGGCCTCGATTCTTTCGAGCATCGAGGCCAAAGTTATAAATGAAAAGCAACAAACTGTCTTCACCACCTCCTGCCCGGTGGGTGGTGAAACTTTAAATGACATAGACAAGTTACTCCTAAAACCATCAACCTAACGGAGCACAATAGATGACAATCGAAAACATTAGCCAAGCAAAGGTTGCTGGTGGTTGGCACAAACAATACACCCACTTTTCTGCAACGCTTGACTGCAACATGCGTTTTGCGATTTTCTTGCCGCCTAACGCAAGCAAAGAAAACCCAGTTCCTGTTTTGTATTGGTTATCAGGCTTAACCTGTACCGATGAAAACTTCATGCAAAAAGCCGGCGCGTTCAAAGCCGCGGCTGAGCAAGGCATTGCTATTGTTGCACCTGATACAAGCCCACGCGGCGAAGGCGTTGCCGACGATGAAAGCTACGATCTCGGCCAAGGTGCAGGCTTCTATGTGAATGCCACTCAAGCACCATGGGACAGCCATTACCACATGTACGATTACGTGGTAACAGAGCTACCAGCACTTATTGAGTCTTTCTTCCCTGTGACTTCAGTGAAATCGATTTCTGGTCATAGCATGGGCGGACACGGTGCCCTAACGATTGGTATCAAAAACGAAGATAGCTACCGTTCTATCTCGGCATTCAGCCCAATCACCAACCCAATGCAATGCCCTTGGGGACAAAAAGCCTTCAACCAATACTTGGGCTTAGATATTGAAGAGTGGAAGCACTACGATGCCTCTGAGCTTCTAAAAACCAAAGGCACTAAACTGCCAATGTTGGTTGACCAAGGCGAAGCCGATAACTTCCTGATTGAACAGCTTAAGCCTGAGCAATTAGTCGAAGCGGCTAAGGTAACCAATGCCGATTTAGAGCTACGTATGCAGCCAGGTTACGACCACAGCTACTACTTCATCTCTAGCTTTATTGATGAACACATTGAGTTCCATGCTGCTTACCTAAACAAGTAGTCACACCGAATTAGCCCACACCTTGCAAAAGCGTGAGGTGTGGGCTTTTTTGTGCCTGCTGTTTGGGCAAATACGCTGTGACTAAAGATCAGCAACAACGATTAACACTTTCAAATACCCCCGCTATACCAACAAAAAACAATACAACTAAAAGGTACGACTATGAGCTGGTTTTTCTTAATGATGGGCGTGATGGCGGAAGCACTTTCTCACGTAGCACTTAAAGCAACCGACGGTTTCAGCTTATCTAAACCCATCCCTGCTCTATTGGTGATTTCAGGACATTTGGCGGCATTTCTATTTTTGAGCCAAGCAATGAAAGGGATGCCTGTAGGTGTGGTTCACTCTTTATGGGCGGGCTTGGCTATCGTAACCGTGAGCTTGATTTCTACGTTTGTTTACCGCCAGCACCTCGATACTATGGTGTGGGTTGGTATGTTATTTGTGGCAGCAGGTGTTGTGATGATCAACCTATCTCAAGGTCACTCGCACTAGTGTAGATAGTGACTTATGAACAGTGTGTCAATTCGTTCAAGTTTCCTAACAGACAGTGTCGCCTTCACTTATTCATACTCTTACAATCGGCAAATCAAACCTGTTACCATAGCGTCTTCTACATCACCTATTTTGAAGGTTGCTATGAAAGCAATTAAGACTCTTTTCTTCCTGATGGTTTTATTAAGCGGTCTGTTTACCGCTTGGCTGTTTATCCCGATTCCAGCGACCATGGACAAGCAAACGCTCGACCTTCCATTAACGGAACCATTCAAGCTTGTGGCGTACCGCAGCAACCCGAATGATGCGAGCAAGCCGCTGACTTACCACTACTATGTGATTTCAGATGTGGTTGGCGTGGACGACATGGACCCGTTCCTGGTTACCACAGACCAGTTCGTGAAGCTTGGCGAATTCGACGAGAATACGTTCAGTTTAACGGTTAACGGCAAGATCGAGAGCTACACCAACGATTTGTGGATCAAAAAACCTGACGGCAAGCTTCAGCACTGGTACGTGAGTATTGATGCGAACTATGTTCGTTAGCGTCGAACCCAAATAGACCCGATTTAAAACTGCGCTTTGGCTTCCAAGCGCAGTTTTTGTTTCTAGCGCAATTTTTGTTTCAAGCCGCCCGCCTTAAACTCTCCTCTTTTCCACTTTCACCCGCAACTGCCCTTTATCCCAAGATGATAAAAACAATCTAACTGTCGCAAGCTGCATAGGTGTTATAAGCCTTTAAGATGTTATAAGCTCAGATTATGCTCGACGCTCAATAAATCAAAAATAATAAAGGATCACTCGTGGAATTTACGCTCGACAAATTTAACGGCATCATCATCGACCCAGCAACCGCCCCTCACAATGCTGACTCATTCAATGCCGAACTCAGCGAGATCACCGAATTTTCAAAGCAGAACAACAAAGGCATTATTTGGATTAGTTTACCTATTTCACTCTCGCACCTTATTCCGGTGGCGACTGAGCTTGGCTTTGTGTTTCACAACTGTCTAGAAGACGAAATCACACTGATCCATAAATCCGAGATTGTAGAGTTTGTGCCTTTCATCCCTACCCACACCTTGGGCGCAGGCGCATTGATCACCAACGAACATAATCAAGTGCTGATGATTAAAGAGCACGGTATGACAGGCTACAAATTACCGGGCGGCCATATTGAGTTGGGTGAAGGTATTGAGGAATCGGTTGTTCGTGAAACCTTGGAAGAGACAGGTATCGAGGCAACGTTCGTTTCGGTGGTTGGCATGGCAACAAGACACCCATATCAATTTGGCAAATCGAACCTCTACTTTATTTGTCACCTTATTGCTCAAACTCAAGAGATCGCGATTCAAGACACTGATGAAATTGCAGAGGCTAAATGGGTTGATGTTGAAGAGTACATTAACAACCCTGACAGTTACCCGTTTAACCGCCAATTGGTCGGTTCTCTGATAGGGAAACAAGGATTAGAGCTTACTCAGCTAGAAGGTAATTCTGGCCCAACCCACAAGCCCGAGATCTTCTTTTCGCAAAACTAGAACGATTCAAGCATAAAAACGCCCAACTCAATTAAATTGGGCGTTTTGGTTTCTAGCTTTTGTTTTTCTTAATTAAGCCTACTGCGTTGTTAGTTATTCTTTGTACCCATGATTCATTCTCATACTTTTAGAACGAACCTGTATTAGAAGAAGCCCAACGGATTAGTATCGTAGCTGATCAACAGGTTCTTAGTATTTTGGTAGTGATCGAGCATCATCTTGTGTGTCTCACGGCCAATGCCCGATTTTTTGTAACCACCAAACGCGGCATGAGCTGGGTAAGCGTGGTAACAGTTCACCCAAATACGCCCCGCTTCAATGTTACGACCCATGCGATACGCTAGGTTTGCATCACGCGTCCACACGCCTGCACCCAAGCCATACTCGGTGTCATTAGCAATCTCTAGCGCTTCCGCTTCATCTTTAAACGTCGTCACCGCGATAACAGGGCCGAAGATCTCTTCTTGGAATACGCGCATCTTATTGTGCCCTTCCAGCATGGTTGGCTGAATGTAATAGCCATTACCGAGATCATCTGGTTGCTGCGCTATTTCACCACCGGTCAGCACTTTCGCGCCCTCTTGACGACCGATTTCTAGGTAGCTCAAGATCTTATCGAACTGTTCTTTAGAAGCTTGTGCACCCACCTGAGTATCGGTATCTAACGGGTTACCTTGTTTAATAGTTTGAGCACGTTCGACCACCTTGGCGATGAACTTGTCGTATACCGATTCATGAATCAACACACGTGATGGACAGGTACACACTTCACCTTGGTTGAAGAACGCCAGCAGCATACCTTCGACACACTTATCGAGGTATTCGTCTTCATGGTTAAAGATATCTGGGAAGTAGATATTTGGAGACTTACCGCCAAGTTCTACCGTTGATGGAATCAAGCTTTCTGCGGCACATTTCAGGATATGGTGGCCGACCTCTGTTGAACCGGTAAACGCTAGCTTCGCCAAACGATCGCTAGTTGCTAACGCTTGACCCGCTTCGCTACCAAAACCATTCACGATGTTGACTACGCCTGCAGGTAGAAGATCAGCGATCTTCTCCATCATCACCAAAATCGATGTCGGTGTTTGCTCGGCGGGCTTCATCACCACACAACAGCCCGCAGCCAGTGCAGGTGCCAATTTCCAAGCCGCCATTAAAATCGGGAAGTTCCAAGGAATGATCTGCCCCACCACACCAATAGGTTCAGGGAAGTGATAACTTGCGGTGTTTGAATCTAGCTCTGCTGCGCTGCCTTCTTGTGCTCGAATACAACCCGCAAAGTAACGGAAATGATCGACAACCAAAGGAATGTCTGCCGCCAGAGTTTCACGCACTGGCTTGCCGTTTTCCCACGTCTCAGCGACTGCGATTTCTTCTAGGTTCGCTTCAATGCGATCGGCAATTTTAAGTAGGATGTTGGAGCGCTCAGTCACACTGGTCGAAGCCCAACTTGCACGAGCTGCATGCGCGGCATCAAGTGCCAAGCTAATGTCCGCCTCGGTTGAACGTGCCACTTGGCAATACACCTGACCATTCACTGGGGAAATGTTATCAAAATACTCGCCGCTGACAGGCTTCACCCACTCACCACCGATAAAATTATCGTATTGCGCTTTAAAGTTAACCACTGCGTTATCACTACCCGGCTGTGCGTAAATCATAGTTAGATCCTTCTTAGATTTGTTATTCGTTATTGAGCGAGAGCTGTCTTATTTTGTGGCTGCTCGTCTTGAGAAAAGAACTCATGACAAGACGCCCATGTTTATGCTTTCTGTTTAAAACACTGATACTTCGTGTTTTCTTCACAACAGTAACAACGCAAATCACACGCCAGAACTTCAAAACTTGTTGTTAATAAATTGTAAAACTATGATTACCAAACGTTTACAACCTAAAGTGAGTTGGCATTGAACGGACGTCTGGAAACCACTCCAGTGTTCAACTGTTCCAAATTGGTACACCCTCACTGTTACGACATGGAACAGTCATGCATCTTCAACAAGCAAACACCTCAGATTGGCTTTCATCCTCTTGGCACCGCAGCACAGAAGCGGGTCTAAAACAGAGACGACTTCCCGAAGACATTCGCCTGCCACAATCGCTCCTTAAACAGCGACGTCATCAATCGGCTGACTTGATCCACATCGTCGAACGTAATGCTCTGCCTCTGTTTAATCAGATGTTTGCACGCACTGACAGTCGTTTGATTCTGACGGATATTGAAGGGGTAATTCTGGCAAGTTGGGGACAAGAGCGGTTTAAAGAGAAGCTGACGTCAATTGCACTCAGCTCGGGAGCATGTTGGCAGGAACAACTTAAGGGCACCAACGCGATTGGCACCGCGATTGTTGAAGCGAAACCCGTATCCATCATTGGCGAACAACACTTCATCCACCAGCATCGATTTATCAGTTGTTCAGCAAGCCCGGTGTTTGATCATCAAGGTCAAATGGTTGGCGTATTGGACATCACCAGTGAACAACAGCAACACGACAGCTCGGTGCAATTACTGGTTCAAAATATGGTTCAGCTTGTTGAAAATCAACTTCTGAGTCATATCCCACAAGGCACCACTCGAATCGATCTCGCGTGTGAGAAATCTTTATTACACAGTGGTTGGCAAGGGATAGTAATAGCCAATGAAGCTGGTGAGGTAGTGGCGCACAATCAGGTCGCCTCTCAACTGCTGGATCAAACCTCGATCGTAGGCGAATGCATAGATACCCTCTTCAACCGAACCTCATTAGACACGCCCTTTGTGTTTGAGAAACAGCACCTCAAACAACCAACTGCAAAACGCACGCGTTCCATTTCAGCATCGTGCGATTTGCACCATGGTGAACAACAAATTGAACATGCTTGGCAGCAGGCCAACAAGGTTATCGACAAAGGGATCAGCCTATTAATCTTAGGAGAAACGGGGGTCGGTAAGGGCGAGTTTGTTAAAGCATTGCACAAACAAAGCCAACGTAAATCTTCGCCCCTAGTAGCAGTGAATTGCGGTGCGCTGCCGAAAGATCTTATCGAATCTGAGCTGTTTGGTTACGCGCCGGGCGCGTTTACTGGCGCAAGCCACAAGGGTTTTCAAGGTAAGATCCGTCAAGCAGATAAGGGCATTCTATTTTTGGATGAAATCGCCGACATGCCGTTAGAGGCTCAGTGTCGCTTGCTGCATGTTCTGCAAGATAAGTCGGTTGTGCCTGTGGGCTCGAACCAAAGCTACCAAGTCGATTGCCAGATCATCGCTGCGACTCATAAAAACTTAGAACAGTTGGTCGCAACTGGAGAGTTTCGACAAGATCTCTTTTACAGACTAAACGGCTTAGCCTTCACCTTGCCAAGCCTGCAACATCGACAAGACAAGCACGCCCTAATCGAACACATTCATCGTAAATACGCAGAAGACGAACAGACAATCTGCCCGCACTTAATGAGCTTACTGTGCGCCTATTCTTGGCCAGGCAATATTCGCGAATTAGACAACTTACTTAAGGTCGCTGCTCTATTGGCAAGTGATGAACCACAGCTCACCCTAGAGCACGTGCCTAGCCACCTTGCTCAACATATCACGTCGTTAGCACACGATAATCAGCATCAACTGACGACTCCTAATACCACCAAAGGCACAATGAATAACGATTTAAGAAGTACCGTTGAGGAAACCTTGCTGCAAACGTATCAAGCGAACCAAGGCAACATCAGCAAGACTTCGAGAATACTGGGGATCAGCCGCAATACCATTTATCGAAAGCTAAAGAGCTTGGGGATTCTTTAATAATCAAGATGATCAATGGTCCAGTTACTTGAATTTAGTCTGCAAAGTATAAATACATACTTTTTAAGTGGGTATTCAATACTTCGGATGAAATTAAAACGTGACTGATGTCATATAATGAGCAATATATATCCACAACACCCTCAAACTACAACCTCCTGATTTACCAGGAAATTAAAAACGGCATCAAGTATAAAACATCAACAAATACAATTAGATAATGGAATAAAAACAGCCATACACCTATCTTATTGTTCCTCTCTAAAAGACATAATCCGGAGCGTTATACCATCCTATTTATATTTTTAATCACCCTATTCTTATTGTGTTCATTATTTAGAATTTTCCATTCACGTATCTTGTTTAAAATCTCTGAAAAACTACCACTATTTGGTTAGAGAGATAATATGTTTAACAGTATACGAACGCGAATTGCGGTGAGTGCGGGCGGAGCGATGGCTTTCACTCTGTTAATCGCCATGGGAATGACGACCAACGCATTTACCGATGTGAATAAACAAGTCACTGAAAAAGTAAAAACGCAGCTGACAGAGGCCACCGCTACGGATTTACAAAACACGGCACTTCAACAAGGTTTGAACATCGCTAACCAGCTTAATCCCGTATTAGCGAACCTTAAGCAAGTGCGCTCAATCATCGAATTAAGTTCAGAAACCGACGCAAGTGCAGAGCTTATCGTGAAACAGTTTACTGCGGCACTGGAAGCACAAAACAAAGCTGTATTTGCGGGTTACATGGTTTGGGAGGATAAGACATGGTCACAACAGTCTGTCTTGAATAACGAGCTCAACGTGAACAGCGAAAATGGCTCAGAGACGTCGCTGATTTCAGATAACCAACAAGACTCGAACACGGAACTGAGCATTAACACAGAATCAGACTCGAATATCGAATCTGGCTCAAACACTGAGTTAGGTTTTAACAGTCAGGGCTACCTTGCGCCTTTCTTCTCTCCCAATGACCAGAACAGCTTTGATGCTGTCGCAATGGAAAGCTTTAGCAATACCGATCTCAACAGCAACGGTGAGCGCAAAGATGACTGGCACTTAATGCCATATCAAACAGGTAAAACGTTTGTGATGGAACCGTATTTTTATTCAGTGCGCGGCAAACAAGAGCTCATTACCACCATCAGCCAACCAATCAAACATGACGGAAAAATCATCGGCTCGCTAGGCTTTGATTTGTCCCTACATGAACTCCAAAGCCAAAGTGAGTTACTTGCGCGTAACCTGTTTGATGGCCAAGGAAAAATCCTAATCACTTCATGGAAAGGCATTACACTGGCCAACAGCCAAGCTGGAAATATGGTGGGTAAAAAAGTCTCTTCTGAATTGGAATCTGAATGGTCAAAGATTCAGTCTATCGCTAACAGAGAAGGCGCCGGTCTTGTGACTTTCGGCGGCGATGAGTACGCGATTACTGCCATTGATACCAGTGATGCGCCATGGGTAGTCATGGTGTCTGTTCCTAGTAGTCACCTAGCCAAAAGCGTCAATGACTACACCGAGTGGAGTGATGCTCAGAATTCAAAAGCACTTGAAAAAGGTGTGTGGGCGGGAATCATCGCCGCTCTTCTAGGCATTGCCTCGATGGCATTCATTGCTAACTCTTTGGGCAAGGTTTTGAACAACTTAGTGGAACGCTTTAAAGATGCAGCACAGGGTGAAGGTGACTTGACTTATCGCATTGAAGTGAAAGGTAAGGATGAAACCGCTCAGCTTGCACACTGGTTCAATACCTTCCTATCTCGCATACAAGAGATGCTACTTACCGTGATGGTAACAGCTGACCAAGTGGATAAAAACGCGACAGAAGGCCAAGCTCGTGCTGAAGTTTCACGTGACCAGCTGAATTCTCAAGTTAACGAAGTGAACTCACTTGCCACCGCTATCAATGAAATGAGTGCAACAGCGCAAGAAGTGGCGAACTCAGCGGTTCAAGCAGCGGCAGCTGCAAGCCAAGTGCAAAGCAACAGTCTCAATGGTATGACGCGCATGGACAATGCCGCCAGTGCTGTAGACAGCTTGGCTGTACAGGTTAACGATGCGCAGCAACAAACACAGAACTTAGTCGATTCGAGCACCGCTATTCAGGGTATCTTGAGCGAGATTGGTGGCATTGCAGAGCAAACTAACTTACTTGCACTGAATGCCGCGATTGAGGCAGCTCGTGCAGGTGAGGCTGGTCGAGGCTTTGCAGTGGTTGCTGATGAGGTTCGTAACCTAGCGAATCGAACTCAAGGTTCAACAGAAGAGATTCGCTCTATGTTGGCTCGCTTAGAACAAGAGACTCAATCTATTGTGGTACTGATGGAGCAAAGCCAGAATCAAGCGAACAACACAAAAAGTGAAACCGAAGCTGCACATCAAGCCTTGTCTGAAATCAACCAAGCGATTGAAGTGATTAATGACATGAACAATCAGATCGCTTCCGCGGCTGAAGAACAAAGCTCTGTGTCAGAAGAGATTAACCGCAATGTCGTGATCATCAATGACACAGCAGTAGAAGTGATGGACACCATGACTTCATCAGTAGCAATCAGTAATGAGCTGACCGTAAAAGCTGGAGATTTACACGGAGAATTGAGTAAGTTTAAGCTCTCTTAACTCACGTTCAGTCTTCCATAAAAATAAGGCCGAGAAACGCAATGTTCTCGGCCTCTTCATTTCTTAATTCCCGCTCAGCTTCAAACTCATCGATTGCAGTTCATCTATTAGATTTTACCGAACCAAGCTCACCTAACAAAGCTACTCAGAATCCAACTCCACAAGTTGATTCAGCACTTCTTTGTCTAACACTGGGTGATGTTTGCTCGCTAGGATCAGCACAATATCCACCGAAGGCAGTGGTGGCATATCTTCCAGAATGTTCAAATCAGAAGTCACACTCAGCTTACCCATCGCGCCAATCGCTAAACCTGCCTTAACAATGGCACGTTGCGCCGAAGCGGTATTACTGCACGCCAACAACTGATAAGGCGTACCCTGTTTAGTTAAACCATTCACTGCTGCTGCGTGATACTTACAATCGGTCTGAAACAAGGCTAGTGGGACGGGTTTAGAATCATCGAACACATAGTCTGGGCTGCTTATCCATACTCCCACATCACTGGTAAGCCAATAGCCCTCTTCACTGTCAGGCGCTCGGGTGACAATTGCAGCATCAAGCCTACCATCATCCAACCACTCTCTGAGCGTAATACTTGGTAGGCTGAATACTTGAATAGAACAGGTGGGTTCTGCTTTCTGCAACAGGCGAATCACTTTTGGCACAATAGTGTCATTGTAGTCTTCAGGGCAACCGAGTCTTAGAGGTTGTTTGTCTTCGTAACGCTTTACTTGCTTGAGGGCGGTATTGTGGAGGGCGACCAACTGTTCAGCATGAGAACGCAGCGCTAAGCCAGCCTCTGTCAGCACGAGATTACGGCCTTCTTTCTGGAAAAGGGTCACGTTGAGTTCTTCTTCCAGTTTGCGCATCTGCGCACTGAATGCCGATTGGGTGCGATTTATCTGTTTCGCTGCACGAGTAAAGCTACTGGTTTCTACAAACGCGAGAAAGCCTCGCAAAGCATCAATATCCATATTGAAATCACCACCCATCGTTTTTATTAATGTATTGCATCAAAATTATCCGTTAGTGCGCCGCAATACAATCCCCTAAGCTCAAATGCATGCCCCTAAGGCTCAATACCTTACCCTAAGTCTCAAAGCATCCACACTAAACGCAAGGAAGCAACTATGCAGCTTTATATTGGAAACCAGAACTACTCAACTTGGTCATTACGCGCATGGCTAATATTCGACAACTACAACCTAAATGCGGAAATCATCAAGCTCAAGCTATTCACGTCTGATTTTTACGACACACTAGCTTCAGTGACACCAACAGCCAAAGTTCCAACCCTAGTTGACGGTGACGTTGCTGTGTGGGATTCACTGGCGATTCTCGAATACGTTAACGAAGCCTACTTGGACAGCGCAGCATGGCCTAAATCCGTGAAAGAACGCGCCCATGCCCGAGCAATTTCTGCAGAGATGCACTCTGGATTTTTTGCCGTAAGAAATGAAATGCCGATGAACTGCCGCGCTCAACGAAAGCTTACTTTGAGTGGAGAGGCATTGAAAGACATCGCCCGTATTGATGCCATATGGTCGACGCAAATGGAACAATATCCAGAAGGTTGGTTGTTTGGTGAATGGTCGATTGCCGATGCGATGTTTGCACCGGTGGCATTACGCGTTGAAACCTATGGCATCAAACTTTCAGAGAAGGCATCACAGTATCAGCAACGTGTACTCAACAGCCCATCAGTAAAAAAATGGTTGGCAGAAGCGAGCTTAGAAACCGATGTGGTTGAAGAGGACGAGGCGGGAGAGCCGGTATAAATAGATTAAAAAGAGTCTCGATGCGATATCGAGACTCGTTCATTATTAGATGATTTGAAAGCGATTTCCTTACTGGCTATTCTGCCGCAATGCCGTCTTTATGATCATTCGGTTCAAATTCTAAAATATCACCAGGTTGGCACTCTAAAACTTCACACAGCTTGTCGAGCGTCGATAGCCTTACGGCTTTGGCTTTATCATTTTTTAATACGGACAAGTTGGCTTCTGTTATCCCAACTTCTTTTGCCAATGTCTTTAATCGCATTTTCCGTTTGGCCATCATAATGTCTAAATTAATGCGGATAGTCATGACAAGTCCTTTAAATGGTTTGGCTATGTTCGTCAGCCAGAATATAACCTTCTTTCATCACCCACGAGATGATCAAAATAATTATACCCAATATCAGTGTTAAAAAGTCCATACCAACGAAACTAATCTCAAAGATACGGTCACCTGGTGGATTATTGAACGACAGAATCACTGACATCAATGAACCATAGATAACTGAACCTAATACCCAATAAAACAAGCTATATCCGAGTTTCTGATAGGACATTGCGTTTTCTAAAGAGAAGATTTCACCTCGCTCATAGTTACGGAATAGGCGTATCAGAACCGTTAATGCATACATAAGAATGCTCGACATCGCCAAACTGGTGAACATTGCGATGATTCTTGTTGTCGTAGTAAGTGGAGAGACTGTGAGTGGAGAGGTTATAAAGTAGTCCATCTCGATGGAAAACTGAACAATGCCCATCTCACTAAGAAAGTCATAGGGTGTTTGAACAGTTAGCCAGAAGTAACACACCATGATCGGAGTGAGTGCAAGAAAGGACTGCAGTAGCATTCGCACACGGCGACTTTGTTTTTGAATCTTAGACATACTTATATTCCTGTTGAGTTGATGGAAGAATATTAAGATCAAAATAAACGATGATCAACAATAATTTATCGATAAACGATAATTTATTGTTTATTTGCAATATTGAAATGAGTAAAACCCAGATAGTCCTACATCTACACCACAAATAATTTGGTCGATTGTGATCGCCTAATCACAATGTGCAGATGTGATTGTTTATATTCAACTAAATTCAAATAGTTAAGATAAACGTTATGTTACGAGCAACCATCGCATTACTCAGTGTCACTAGCTTGGCCGTATCTGCCAATGTCACCCTTCCCTCTGGGGAAGACTGGATCAATCATGCTTCTGAAGGGCTCGCACCTTACTGGCTTATGCCGAGCGCACAGGGAGAACCGATAGGCAATTTCCCTACTTTCCGCTGCGATGATGGTACCTTGCTCGATGTATCTGATGTGTGTCCTGAATTGAACAGAGGCTGGATCACTCCCCACTTTGGCAAGGAGTTTACGCGTATGAAATCACGCCAAACCTATGCCTACGGCGTGCTCTATCACCTTACTGGAGACAAACAAGCTTTAGCGCTTGCCAAGCAAGGTGCCTACTACCTCATTGATCAACTAGAAGATAAGAAAAATGGTGGCTTTATTGGCTACACAAAAGAGGGAAAAGCGGGTCAAGATTGGCAGCAACGTACCTCTCAAGATCAAGCGTATGCGCTGGTTGGACTCGCGATGTACTACTACCTGACCCAAAACAAAAAGGTAGAAGAAGCACTCATCGCCCAACAAGCTTTTATCTTTGATATATATCGACTTAGCGACAACCGCGGTCTTGCTTGGGTACTCGCCGACGGTGAAGATGGCAGTGCAAAACGACGTGAACTGGTCGCGCAACTTGATCAAATAAACGGCTACCTGTTGTTAGTCGCTCCTCTGCTCAAAGAGCCCGTCAAAGCCAAATGGCTTGATGACTTAAACTGGCTCACGCAAGCCATGATTGATCACTACCACTCTGAAGATGAACAACGCTTCTACGGCGCAATTCACGACAAAGCGGCAATGATGCAGAATGCCAATCACAATGATTTTGGGCACACCATTAAAGCATATTGGATGACCTATCTAACTGGTCATGCATTAAAAAATTCCGATTGGTCTGAGTTTGGTTTAGACGGTATGAAACACACTTTGGCTCAGGCGCAATATCAAAAAGATTTTGCCAATGTATCTAACTACTTTGGCGAGCGACTTCAGAAGATGTGGCAAGGGCAAGATATCACGGGCTGGCAAAGCAGACCGTACAGCCAATGGGCGTCATCATGGGAATGGGCTGAGCTTGATCAAGCTGCGATGACGGTATCGCTTATCGATGGTTCAATGAAAGACGTACTGCAATACACCCTGCCCACCTTTCATGATGTATGGGTAGATCATAAATACGGTGGCGTTGGGCTTGAGCCTAAGCGTACTAAAGCGTTCCATTGGGGCAATGGCTATCACCAATTTGAACATGCGCTGATTGGCTATTTATATGCTCGACAAGAGGAAGGTAAACCCGCTGTACTTCACTACGCAAGGCCAACTAACAGCAAGATGCCAATGGAACCTTATTACTATCAAGGAGATGTACTTAAATTAGAGAATCAGAGCGATGGAACGCAAAAGGTCAGTTTCAACAACATTCGACCTTAATACCTGATATTCACTCATCGGTATTTTTAGAAGTGGTTAACGACTAAGACGGAGCTGATGAGTAGCTAGCTGTTAGCAAAGCCTGAAAAGAAGATCTTCAGGCTTTTGAAATACCGTTGAGCAACATTTATTGGTAGGATTTTAAATGAATACATAAGCAAGTGAATCTTGTCAGATCTTCAGTTAAACCATATACGGCATCACGAAATCACTTCTTATTATTCTGCTCAACCAACTTTTCATTCCACGCTTCGTTGCCGTCTCGCTTACTGACATCATATTCAGAGCAGAACTGCGATATGGTCATGTTGTTATCGCCAGTTGCTAACTTTAATGCCAATTGAACTTGTTGAAGTTTGCTTTGCAGACGAAGGTTTTGACCTGCCTTTGGGCTTTTTTCTTTAGCAAACTTTAAAGCAGCATGTTTACGTTCGGCAGCTCCCGCTCGGCGATCCGCTTCTGATAATAGATATTTTAGCTGCGCGACACTCTTGCCCTTCTTAAAGGCAGGCTCAAGCAACTCAACGCATTCATCAAATGATGGATTTATAACATATGGATCAATTCTATGCGCTTGTTGGCGCATCCACTCTAGCGCGAGCTTTTCATCTGACATAATTACATCTTTACCAAAGAAATAGCCGTACATGGTATCGCTCAATAGCAAACCGCTGCAACAATAAATTAAGCTACAGTGTCACATTTAATTTCAAGGAAATTGCAGTTTTCTAAAAGAACCCTCCTTTCACTACCACTTATTCAAACTGGATGATCGGAATAAAGTGATGCTGCGTAGATATGTTTTAGTTAGTAAACAAGTCGTCGAAAACAAAAGTGAGAAGAAGAGAAGATATGAAGGCAATGACCCTTTCAAGACAAGATATCCAAGCAATGGACCAGCGTGAGCGCGCTCGTTTAATTAACTCCTTATCGGGGTTTAAAAGCGCAAACCTTATTGGCACCTGTGACAAGCAAGGGCTAGAAAATCTTGCAGTAGTGAGCTCCGTGGTTCAGTTGGGGTCGAATCCACCTTTACTTGGCTTCATCATCCGGCCTGCGGAAAGTCGCCGTCATACACTAGAAAATATCCTAGAAACTCAACACTTCACTATCAATAGTATCGGGGCGGGCTTTGTTCAAAAAGCTCATCAAACTTCCGCTCGTTATCCTAAATCAGTCTCAGAATTTAACGCGGTCGGTCTCACGCCCTATTACGATGATGTGTTCCCTGCTCCGTTTGTTTTGGAAAGCCCTCTGAAAATAGGCTTAGCCTTCAAAGAGCAGATAACAATTGAAAGTAACCAAACTCAAATGTTGATTGGTGAAGTTGTTACGATTCACGCACCAAAACGTGCTGTGATGCCAGACGGCTACCTAGATTTAGAAGCGTTAGATTTAGTCACAATTTCAGGGCTAGACAGTTATCATGTCACGCAGAGGCTACATCGTTTAAGCTATGCAAAACCAAATAGGGTACTATTTCCACTGACGCACGAAGGTAACCCAACCTCATGGGAGGCTTTCGAACACAATCTCACTCATTTTGTTCGGTAATTTACGGACAAAGGTGCTAACTTTCTCAACTTCACCCTGTGCACCACACAACAGCGCTAAACTACATCTATTTCCAAGGACCCTTTTGAAGTTAACCCACTTTAAATACAAAACGCGCAAAGGCCCAGACTACCGACATGGCGATCAGGTGTCATTCATGGACATCAAACAGACCTTCGGTATGGGCAGCATTCGTGTAGGCGCTTGGGTAACGAAAGAAGAGAAAGAGCTCGCTGCGAATCTGATATTCGACTCGCTAGCAGACTTGGCTTACATCTTGGCTTTGCCACCAGAAGCGATTGGCTTACGTGGCACATTAGGCTTAGCGTTCGGCAGTGGTGGCAGAAAGGGTGTACAAGCACACTACGCACCAAATCAAAGAGAGTTAGCCCTCGCTAAAAACGCAGGGGCTGGTGCGTTAGCGCATGAGTTCTGGCATGCATTTGACCACTACATTGCCGAAAAGGCGTTTGAGATTGGTGACACCTCCGGTCCTCGCAAGCAAATCTTGTTCGCCAGTGACTGTTGGCTACATGATAGAAAGGTGCGACCTCACCCATTAAACGAGAGTCTGATGTCGCTGTTCAACACCACATTACTCAGCGAGAACAATTTGGATAAGCACGATTACGTGGCTCGAAGTGTCATTGCCGACAAAGCAACATCTGCCCGTTACTTCTCATTGCCAACAGAGATGATGGCCCGCGCGTTTGAATCTGCGATTGAATCCTGCTCAGATATCGAGAATGCTTACTTAGTCGATGGCACGACCAAACCAGATATGTTCCCTCTCTATCCAGACCTCAAGCATCGCAAAGAAATTAATAAAGCGCTGCAAGGTTACTTCGCGCCGTTGGGTCGGTCTCTAAGTAAGTAACGTTCGAGTCGTTAGGGCTAAGAGATGATCCATCAGCGAAAAGTGTTTATAGTCCAGACATACACTTCAACATCCATGATTGAGAGGCAATAATGATCAGTTGGCCATCTTTGGTAAAACTCGACGGGGACGATGAGCTTATTTACGTCGCATCCGAACACGAATTTCAAGCAGAATGCTCAGACATGATC
The DNA here is from genome assembly GCF_041439695.1 of Vibrio sp. FF266. Classification (NCBI taxonomy): domain Bacteria; kingdom Pseudomonadati; phylum Pseudomonadota; class Gammaproteobacteria; order Vibrionales; family Vibrionaceae; genus Vibrio; species Vibrio sp. FF266. The sequence goes on along the minus strand of NZ_JBGOOO010000047.1, from coordinate 6,138 downwards.
TTGGGCGAAGATGATTACCTCATTGATTCAGTGGGCGATAGCTACTCGCTTGAATCGAGCTCAAACCAACTCTCTCTAGCGAAACGAGCAGACCAGTATTCGGTTGAAAGCGTGACCAAACTGATTCGAAACCACGAGTTCCAGAAAGCAGAAGTGTGCCTAATGAAAATCCACTTCCTAACGATAGAAGAAGCGATTCAGTCTTTGGCTTTTGAGGCTCGTTAATATTGGGTATTAATTCGAAATCTAGGTTCGAATTAATACGTCCAAACAGAACAAATAGAAACAGCGCCAATTGAGGCGCTGTTTTTGTTTGTTATCTCGCTATCGCTTAATTAAGCGATAAAAATCTGTGCGAGTGCGTAGCCTAAGCAACATGCGCCGACGGCACCGATTAAACCAACCGACATGAATGAGTGGTTGAAATACCACTTACCAATCTTAGTGGTGCCAGACACATCAAAGTTCACCGTTGCGATATCTGATGGGTAGTTCGGGATGAAGAAGTAGCCGTAAACTGCTGGCATTAAGCCGATAAGCAATGCTGGGTCTAACCCTAAGCCAAGGCCAACCGGTAGCATCATACGTGCAGTAGCGGCTTGAGAGTTCACCACAACTGATACGATGAATAGCGCTAGCGCAAACGTCCATGGGTAGTTAGTCACCATTTCCACGATGCCCGACTTGAACTGAGGCATTGCGTATTGGAAATAGGTATCCGACATCCAAGCGATACCGAAGATAGCAATCGCTGCCACCATACCCGATTTGAATACCACGCCGTTTGGCACGTCACGCGGGTCAGTTTTGGTCGCTAACAAAATGATACCGCCGAAACAGAGCATCATCATTTGGATGATCACCGACATCTTAATTGGCTTATCGCCGTCTACGATGGTTCTGATCTCAGGCATCATCGCCACGATAACAATCACGACAATCGACAATAAGAAAATCAATACCGCATTACGCGCCGAAGTTGGCAGCACTTCATCCAAAGACGTCGCAGTGGTGCTTTCGATGCGCTTTTTCCACTCAGGATCTTTTAGACGCGCTTGGTATTCAGGATCGTCGTTCAGTTCTTTACCACGTTTCAAGCTATACAGAGAAAGTAAAAGTGTGCCGAACAGCGTTGCAGGAACCGTCACCATCAAAATAGAAAGCAGAGTAATAGAGTGTTGGATATCAGAAAGTTGCGCGAGGTAATAAACCACTGCTGCCGAGATTGGAGATGCAGTAATCGCCAGTTGCGACGCAACAGATGCAGCCGCCATTGGGCGCTCAGGACGAATACCATTCTTCAGTGCAACATCGCCGATGATAGGCATGATGGAGTAAACCGCATGACCAGTACCCAATAGGAAAGTCATCGAGTAAGTCACGAACGGTGCTATCAAAGTGACGCGTTTCGGGTTCTTTCTCAGTACCCTTTCGGCCACTTGCAGCATGTATTTCAAGCCACCAGCCGCTTCAAGAATAGAAGCACAAGTAACAACAGCGAGGATGATCAGCATTACGGTGACAGGTGGAGACGTTGGTGGCATCTTGAAGACAAACACCTCGATAACCAAGCCAATACCAGAAACAACACCTAACCCAATACCGCCATACCGAGACCCGATATAAAGTACGACTAATAAAAATAGAAACTCAAAATACAACATAAGCAACCCTGCTAAAAATGTGGACTAATGATATTTTGTCCCTAAGTTCCGCCATTTACTTATCGCTTGGTCACACTATGATTACGGACTCTCACAAATTGTTTTTTCTAAGATTATGGTCACGCTAACTGAACCGTAAGTTTATGAAATGTAATAGGAAGACAGACTCTAAATCTAAATTTGTTATGTTCGATAACCATTATTGTGACTGTTAGATCTGTATGGCCTATAAAGTACCAGACTCATAACTTAACGATATTATTTCATTCATAATCAATCATATACAAAGCCATCCAGAAGCATACTTCCTATCTAACTAAGCATATTCTTACTGAACACTGGCTCGCCTATCCCGAGACACTATGTCAAAATACTCGCCCTCACGATGACAACACATAAAGAACCACGGATATGAATTTTCAAGCTGCTATTTTTGATATGGATGGACTGTTACTCGACACCGAGAGACTTTGTATGCAGATTTTTGAAGAAGCATGTCACGCGCAAGATGTTCCGTTCTTGCAAGATGTTTACTTAGGCATCATTGGTTGTAACGCAAAAACCATCGAACAGATTTTTAGAAAGGGCTACGGCGAAGGGTTAGATTACCCGGCGCTGAACACCGAATGGCGCACTCGCTACAATGCGGTTGTTAAGCACCAAGCAATCCCAGTTAAAGATGGCGTGATTGAGCTTCTTGAATGGCTGAAATCAAACGACATTCCAATCGCGGTGGCGACCTCGACTCAGCTTGATATCGCTAAAAAGAAGCTTGAGCTGGCTGGCCTAGATTCTTACTTCACCTCACTAAGCACAGGCTGCGAAGTGACCAATGGTAAACCTCACCCAGAGATCTACTTGCTAGCGGCAGAGCGCTTAGGTGTTGCACCTGAAAATTGCCTAGCGTTTGAAGATTCAAACAACGGTATTCGCGCATCTATGGCAGCCAACATGATCAGCTTCCAGATCCCAGATTTGGTAGAACCATGTGACGAAGTGAAAGCGCTTGGTCACACGATCAGCCCTTCCCTACATCATGTGTTAGCGCAGCTTCAGCAAGCCGTCGCTTAAGCTCTAATTACCGTTGATAATGCTTTAATCAACGTAGAAGAGCCTCTCTATTAAACCGACTCACTGAGTCGGTTTTTTTGTTTATATTCCTTTTATAAAAGATAAAAAATCGCGCAAGAAACTGTTACAGTCGAGATGAAACGATACTAATCGATAAGCAACATTGATAACGTCTACAGATGGAGAAAGGGACGCGTGATTAAAAGATTTGAAAGCCAACTGCTTGATTTTGCTCAGCAAGAGATGACACAGGATGCCGCGCACGACATCAGCCATATCAAGCGAGTAGTCAAAACTGCTGAGGTTTTGTGTACTCAAGAACAGGCTAAGCTTGAGGTCGTTCTTCCTGCCGCTTACCTTCATGATTGCTTCACCTTCCCTAAGAACCACCCAGACAGAGCCCAAAGCTCAAAAATGGCGGCAGACAAGGCGATCTCTTTCCTCAAATCTATCGAGTATCCCGCGTCCTATCTCGACGAAATCCATCACGCTATTGTCACTCACAGTTACAGCGCCAACATCACACCAGAAACCTTGGAAGCACAGATTGTTCAAGACGCAGATCGCCTAGATTCTCTCGGTGCGATTGGCATTGCTCGCTGCCTATACGTGGGTCAAAGCTTTAACGCTGAACTCTATAACCACGAAGACCCATTCGCGAAGCAGCGTGACTTGGATGACAAGCATTACAGTGTCGACCATTTCTACGTGAAACTGTTTAAGCTCGCTGAAACCATGAATACAGAATCAGCCAAATTAGAAGCCAATAAGCGCACCGACTACATGCGTGGATTTCTTGATCAGTTGGCCGCAGAAGTTTAACGGCTTAGAAAAAGAGACACGCGATAAGGAAGAGAGAAGGATATGGAAATAAACCGCTTTAAAGCATCCGACGCCGACGAGATCGTCACTTGGTTTACATCCCTAGAAGACTACGTTCTATGGGGCGGACGGATATTTGGTTGGCCCTTAAAAGCAGCCTCCATCATCGAACGTTCTCAAGAACCACATGTCGAGCTATATACCTTTTCTGCATCTAAGTCATACTCTGAACCGAACGCCGATTCAAACGCCAACTCAAATACCGATGACTTGCTTGGCTTTATGGAGTTTCAACGCATGTCAGACAATGAACTTCGCTTTTGCCGAGTCGCGATTCACCCAAACCAACGAGGTAAAGGGCTTGGGCAATCCATGATAGAAAGTGCATTAGAAGCTGCGAAAGAAATCCCAAATATCACCACCATCACCTTGGCCGTATTTAAGCAAAACCACGGAGCAAAACGCTGCTACGACAAAGCAGGATTTCAGGTGGTAGACAAAGAGCCGAGCGTGAAAGAGTTTAATGGCAAAACCTGGCCCTTGTATCAGATGGAATTAAAGCTCGGCTAGTTTGTTTTGATCAACAAACTGGTTTTAATTGCTAGATTCAACCCCATATCATTAAGCATTGGCTACACAGATGTAATTTGGAACCTCCAATGACCCAAGAAAAATTCGACACTATTTATCAACGTGCAGCTCACCGTAAAGGCGGAGCAGCCGAACTCGAAAAGATTGTTCGTGCGCCCCTTTCCCAAGCCGAGTTATCGCAAATCACCGACGACCGTTGGCTAGCCGCCTTTACTGAGAAAGTATTCCAGTGTGGCATTTCGTGGAATGTGGTGAGAAAGAAATGGCCGCAATTTGAAGAGGTGTTCTTTGAATTCAACATCGAGAAAATGCTGATGCTGCCGAATGAAATGTGGGAACAGAAAGCACAAGACCCGCGCATTATTCGCCACCTCACCAAGGTGATGACCATCCCTGCCAACGCCACCATGATCCACAATGCCAAGCGTGAAGCCGATTCATTCTCGAAAATGGTTGCCGACTGGCCATCAGAACGTATCACCGAGCTGTGGGATTACCAGAAAAAACACGGCAAGCGACTAGGTGGTAATACTGGTGCCTACACTCTGCGCCAAATGGGCAAAGACACCTTCATCTTGTCGTCGGATGTTGAAGCGCACCTACGCAGTACCGATGTGCTAGATAGCGGCCGTAACACCAAGCGAGCACAACTGGCAGCGGGTAAAGCCTTCAACGAATGGCAGCAACAATCAGGTCGTAGCCTGAGCGAAATCAGCCAGATCGTTGCCTACAGCTGTGGTGATAATCGAGTTTAGTGGTCATCGTAGTTAATTAGAGAACCCGTCCAGATTTATCTAACCTTTAAAGACCCGTTGCTGATGCCACTGGTCTTTTTTGTGCTTCATTCAAAGAAATGTAAATTAACCGCTGACAGACAACGATCTTCGGTGACGCCAAGTCATTATGTTGATAGGTTAATGTTTATACATCTCGATTTCATACGTATCTATAGCGCGCTCTCAAACATTCGTTTCTCCGCTAAATGGAGGTACTAAACCTAGAAAGGAACTCTATGTTCGAACAGGTCATCAGCATTCTGTTTCCCGTTTTTGCTTTAGCCAGTGCTGGCTTTGCGGTCGGTCGTTGGCTCAAGCCCGATTTCAAACCGATCAATCGCATCAACATGGATGTGTGTATCCCTGCGCTAGTGTTTGCATCGCTGACCACCATGCCTCTCGACACAGAGCAATTGCCACTCATAACCGCTTCTTTGGTCGCAGTGTTAGTGCCTGCATTGTTGATGATTCCGATCTGTAAGATCTTTAAGCTCAATTTTAAAGCTTGGGCTCCGCCACACATGTTCCGTAATAGTGGCAACCTAGCCATTCCCCTATTCACCTACACCTTTGGCGAGAGCGCACTAGCCCCTGCGGTATTACTATTTGTGGTATCGGCATGTGTCCATATTAGTGTTGGCTTAGCGCTATTGAGCGACGGTAATCCGATCAAACAGATCCTCAAGATGCCAATTTTCTTAGCGGCTGCGCTAGCGATGACGCTCAACCTGTCTGGAATTACCGTGTGGAATCCAATCTACGAAGCCACATCACTGCTTGGGCAAGCTGCTGTTCCTATCATGCTATTGTCGTTAGGTTCGCAAATGGTCAACTTGAGACTGAGCGGATTAAAGGTCGGCTTGTTGTGTACGGCTCAATCCCTATTTACAGGGGCGATCGCTTTTACCATCATCTACTTCTTTATCCCACTGCCGACGCTGCACTTACAAATGATGGTACTGTTCACCATGCTGCCACCCGCTGTGATGAACTACCTGTTTGCAGAGAGGTTCAATGTCGAGCCCCCTAAGGTCGCGTCCATGGTGTTGTTTGGTAACTTCCTAAGTGTGGTTACCCTACCAATCTTGTTGTCGTTCGCACTGTCTATATCGAGTTGAACCCCCATCTAAGGGAAGATTTGTCACTAGGGCATGTTGAACTTTCGAGCTGATTTTTGCAGCGAGTTGCTGGGTATTTATACAAGGCAGAGGCTT
>NZ_JBGOOO010000046.1:0-31579 GCF_041439695.1 Vibrio sp. FF266 | reverse complement strand
GTTAGTGATTGTACTCACTTAACTCAGTGTCCAAAACTTCTGGTGCGGATCATAGCTCATCGACCATTTTTTCCATCTCTTCTGTGTCTTCAACAATGCTCTCGATAGTATCTTGCTGTTCTTTGTTGAGTAGCGTGTCTTTGAGCATTTCAGCCTGCCATTGAATTCTGAATATTGGAGTTCGCAGTTCATGAGCTACCGCATTGGTAAGTGAACGATTACTCTCGATTAAGCTATGGATTCGGTCGGCCATCAGATTAAAGGATTTATTCAGAGTTCCAATTGCACTGCCGCCTGATGTTTCAGCTCGCGAAGAGAGGTCGCCTTCAGAGAAGCGTAATGTGGCATTTTCAAGCTTCTTAACTCTGCGGAAAATAATCAACAGATGACCCAGGCCATATACGATGAAGCTCGCGATAAAGAATACCCAAATAAGGTCATCTTCGAGCTCTATTTTTTGTCGAACGAGCGTGTCGTCGTTGGGCAGGTAATGATAGATGTTTTCACTGTTAGCTAAGCGAAACCATAACTCCCGATAGTCGTCGTGAAAAATAAATACGTTGGGGTTAGCAGTAAAGAATTCAGAAACTGGAGTCGGTACTTCATCATTCGATTTGAATGTGATGAGGGTATTGCGGGAGGTGTCAACAAACTGATTTATGGCTTGATGAGCGGCTTCGAGGCCCTGATTATTCGCGATGTTTTCTAGGAGCTGTTGGTGGGCCGTTGCTTCGTAATCTTGCAATATATATTCATAGTCGGTATTGAGCTGATAGACACAAATTTCGTAGGCGAGAAGACCAACAATAAAGCAAGTTAACAGCCCTAGTAGGGACTCCAAATAGATACGTCGCATAATCGCTCTCTTTCATTGCGCCCGTATTGAGCGCGGTTAATGCCAGGCGGTCGAAACAAATAAGTAACCTTTTCCGCGAATGGTTTGAATTTTCTCTGCTGGTGCTTTGTCGTCACCAAGTATTTTTCGCAAACGTACTACTTTGTTGTCAATCGTCCGATCGATCCCGTCGTACTCGATCCCGCGCAGCGTTTGAGTTAAGCAATCACGTGACAGCGGGGTATCGGGGTTGGATGCTAACAGCCAAAGTAAATCAAACTCACTGTCTGTCAGTGATAAAACCGCGCCTGAAAGCTCACACTTTTTATAGGTGTTTTTCAGAATGAGTTGATCAAATTGAAGGGTGCCTGAGTCATCGACTGATGACGTATCGGTTTCCTGTCGGCGCAATAGTGACCGGACTCTTGCTAGCAGAACTCGTGGTTTTATTGGCTTAGTGACATAATCATCGGCCCCTGTCTCTAAACCAGCAACGTGATCAAAATCGTCATCGCTGGCGGTGAGCATTAAGATTCTACCTTTGAAGTGTGTACGTGTCTGTCGGCAGATTGTAAGCCCATCGGTTACAGGAAGCATTAAATCCAACAGCACGATATCAGGTTGGTCGTCAAGGATGGTTTGCACTGCATCACTGCCATCGTCTAACGCGGTGACCTCAAAGTCTTGTGCTACAAAGTAATCCTTTAGCATTTGCTGAAGTTTTAAATCGTCTTCAACGATGATCATTTTAGGTTTTGTCATTCCGTTATCAGCCTTGTTGTGCGTTTAATTTGTTGAAATTACGTGAGTGCGTTTAATTTTGGCGGCTCCTGCTGTTGCATATTAATCACAAATGCGTCAAGAAGAAATTCCTGATGCGAATGATTAAACACTTTCCATGCTAGTTCAATGCCGATTTCTTATTTAATCGAAAAATAAAAAACAACGTTCAAAAAAATCTACATTCTATTACATTCGCACGACAGATAATTTAATTGTTAACCAATAGAATTTCTCCAATCAAAATTTTGGGGAATAATGGTATGAAGTACTATCGAAATACGTTGCTAGCGTTACCTTTGGCTCTCTTGGCTGGCTGTAATTCAAGTTCAAACACGGGACAATCAACCACCATTTCGCAAAAGGAACCGAAGGCTGACTACGTATTTTCTTCAGCTAAACTTGGTGAGTTGTATCAAGAGAGGCAAGAGCTCCAAGAAGAGGCTATGAAGCTCTCTTACGATGGTATTTTGTATGAAAAAATTCAGTTTGCTGAAGACATTAGTGATAAGCAAAAAGTGATTAGGCTTTTGGATGGCTTAGGTCAAAGTGTTGATCTGTACTTTCCTGAAGCTGGGTTTGATAGTTGTGGTATTTATACAGAGAGCAAGGGCTTGGATCTATTTGATTGTGATGCAGCACAACGCTTTACTTCTAGTGATACTACGTCAATAAAAGCAATGACGAAGGATAAAAAAGTCTCCGTTAACCTTGAATACCAAAACGAGTTGTCGCAATACGTGACGAGCCTAGGTTCGACGATTCTGAGTAAATCCAAAAATGGTAATAAAGTCACCATTACCACATCGTTTGCCTTCAACGCTTTTTACCGCGATGTGCTCAACGAGACTGGCGCTGTTGAACGGATTACTTCCACTCTAGGCGCATCAACCTATTCTCAGCTTTTTGATATCGTGAAGTTATACCGAGGCAGTGAGATGACGTTGAAGTTCACCAACCATATTGGCGGTAGTGCTGATGACGAAATCAACATGTACACCGGGCGTATGATCAATAACAACAAGATGACGACGGTTGTGACTCCAACGGGTTCGGTTTTTTCGGGTGGTACGGATCTATTTGCTGCTGGCAACCCACGCATATTGCAACGCGCTGATACTACCAAGGTCATTGAACTGAATAAACAGGTGGGTGTGCATAGTTGGGCTGAAGGGAATAAAACGGCCAAAGAATTCCCATACACCAATGAGAGTCATCGTCAGCAAGCGACCTATTTTAAAAAGGTGATGGGAGAAAAAGGGATAGACTTCTATATCTTCACTTTAGATTCTGCCCCGGCTTCCGGTGAACACTGGATGACCAAAGCAGACTCTGATAAGTACGGTTTTATTACTCGTATTGAGTAGTCAAAGAAAGTAACAATAACGACTCCGCAAAGGTTGGTGATGGCTCTGTCATTATCGGCCTTTTTTGTTCATGTCTTGATTCGTTACTTTGTTGAGTGCAGATTTCCTTGTCTTAAATTTCAGTATTAAGACTTATTGATACTACCTTTCAACTTCCCCCAAAAAAGTGTCTACACGGATTCCTACTGATTTATTTTTTGCTCTTTCTAAGCAAAAACTTTTGACCCGTAACCATCACACCTCAAATCTTTAATGATTTTATTTAGTGGTCTAAATGATATTTAAAGCATTGTTTTGAAATGATTTATTTGATTTTGAATGATGTATTGTTACGAGTTTGTTTTAAATAATCATTTGAACCCTAATTAAATCTCTGTCATTTTATACTTAACTGAACGTTCAATATAAAATAGAAGGACTAAGAAATGCCCAAGGTTGGGATGCCTGACATACGTAAACCACAGCTTGTTCAAGCGACCATGACGGTGATTGATCGAGTCGGTTTGCATGCCGCGAGTATTGCGTTGATCAGCAAAGAAGCGGGAGTCTCCACTGGCATTATTAATCACTATTTTGGTGGAAAGCATGGGCTGCTCGAAGAGACCATGCGAGAAATACTGCGTCAACTTTCGAATACCGTAACAACAGAATTAAAAGCGCTCCCTGCTGATGCTCACCAGCAAAGGATCAACGCTATCATCAACGGTAATTTCGAAGGCTATCAAGCGGAAAATAAAGTGTCGAAAACATGGCTCGCATTCTGGTCTTATTCGATGCATGACGCTCAACTCAAGCGTCTTCAGCGCGTGAATGAAAAGCGTTTGATTTCTCACTTACTTATTGAATTGAAGTCGATTTTTCAACCTGATCAAGCGGAATTGATCGCACACGGCATAGCATCATTAATTGATGGCATCTGGCTGAGAGGGACGCTCAATCCTGAAGGCATTAACGCCGACAAAGCTCGTGCAATCATCAATGACTACTTAGACAAGCAACTTACGTTTTACTCGTGTCAGCGTGATCAATGAGTCATCAAAAATTCTAGTGAGTGAGCTCAAAAGGCTCGCTCTCAACAACGATATGCATTCACAAATACATAGACCGATAGAGTCTAACAACAATAATTAAGTCAGAAGATCAAATGGAAATGAACTCGTTATACATCGATGGTAAAGCGGTTGACGCTACCTCAGGCGAAACTTTCGTCAGCATTAACCCTGCAAACGGCGAACCTATCGCAACGCTTGGCCAAGCTTCTTCAGCTGACGTTGAAAGTGCGATTGAATCGGCGAAGCGCGGGTTTGCGGTATGGTCAGCAATGACAGCCGTAAAACGCAGCCGCATTCTTTTAAAGGCGGTAGAGATACTTAGAGCTCGAAATAATGACCTTGCGAACCTTGAGGTTGTCGATACGGGAAAGCCGTTACAAGAAGCGATCGAAGTGGATGTGGCGTCTGGCGCCGACGTTATTGAGTATTTCGCAGGGCTAGCACCTACGCTGCAAGGCGATCAACAACCTCTTAGTGAATCTCAATTTTTCTACACACGCCGTGAACCACTAGGTATCTGTGCGGGCATTGGCGCGTGGAACTACCCTATCCAAATCGCAATGTGGAAATCGGCTCCGGCATTGGCCGCGGGTAACGCGATGATTTTCAAGCCTTCAGAAGAAACGCCGCTAACGGCGCTCAAGCTTGCAGAAATCTTTACTGAAGCTGGTCTTCCTGATGGCGTGTTCAACGTGGTTCAGGGCGATTACCGTGTTGGTCAGATGCTAACGGCGCACCCAGAGATCGCAAAAGTGTCGTTCACGGGCGAAACCGGTACCGGTAAAGCGGTAATGGCAGACAGCGCTAAGACGCTGAAATCAGTCACCATGGAACTTGGCGGCAAGTCACCGATGATCGTGTTTGATGATGCGAAATTGGATGATGCAGTTTCCGCTTCGATGGTTGCTAACTTTTACACCCAAGGCGAAGTGTGCACTAACGGTACTCGCGTTTACGTTCATGAAAATATCTATAACGATTTCATCGACCAACTTAAAACACGCACTGAAAAGCTCATCATTGGTAACCCAATGGATATGGAGACTCAGATCGGTGCGTTGATCTCTAAAGAACACCTATCAAAAGTCCTTGAAGCGATTGAGCTGGCTAAACAGTCGGGTGCTACCTTGTTGACTGGTGGTTATCAAGTGACGGACAACGGCTTAGCAAACGGCAACTTTGTTATTCCTACGGTATTCACCGATTGCCATGACGACATGCCTCACGTTCAGCAAGAAATTTTCGGCCCTGTTATGTCGGTATTGAAGTTCACTGATGAAGACGATGTGATTCGTCGTGCTAACGATACTAAGTACGGCCTTGCTGCTGGTGTGTTCACGCAAAACCTTTCTCGTGCTCACCGTGTTATTCATCAAATGCAGGCGGGTATTTGTTGGGTTAATACATGGGGTGACTCACCTGCAGAAATGCCTGTTGGTGGCTACAAACTTTCAGGGGTTGGCCGCGAAAACGGGCCAGAAACTCTACTCCACTATACGCAGACTAAGAGCATTCTTATTGAACTTGGCGACTACGCCAGCCCTTATGCCTAACGCGTAACACTCAATTTTATGGGTTAGCTTAACAGAACTAACCCTACTGACTCATCTCAGGGAAATCAAAAATATGGAACAACGCTACGATTATATTATCGTCGGCGCGGGTTCGGCCGGCTGTGTGTTAGCGGATAGGCTAACGGAAAGCGGTGAACATAGCGTTTTATTATTGGAAGCGGGTGGTACGGATAAGAGTATTTTTATCCAAATGCCTACTGCGCTTTCTTACCCGATGAATACTGAAAAGTACGCTTGGCAATTCGAAACTCAACAAGAACCGGGCCTTGATGGACGTGAATTGCATTGCCCACGTGGCAAGGTGTTAGGTGGCAGCTCATCGATCAACGGCATGGTTTACGTTCGCGGCCACGCTTGTGACTTCGACCAATGGGAAGAAGAGGGCGCTGATGGTTGGAATTACCAAGCTTGTTTGCCTTACTTCCGCCGTGCTGAATCATGGAATAAAGGTGGTGACGAATATCGTGGCGACAATGGCCCAGTCGGCACTTGTAACGGCAACGATATGGCGCTAAACCCGCTTTACCAAGCGTTCATCGATGCAGGTAAAGACGCAGGTTACCCAGAAACGCAAGATTATAACGGCTACCAGCAAGAAGGCTTCGGCACCATGCACATGACGGTAGACAAGGGGGTTAGAGCCTCAACCTCTAACGCTTATCTTCGTCGTGCATTGAAGCGTTCAAACCTCACCTTGAAAAAAGGCATCGTGGCACGTCGTTTCTTACTTGAAGCACAAGACTCAGAAGGTCAATCAGGCCTGAAAGCAGTTGGTGTTGAGTTTGAAAAGTCAGGCAATACTCAAGTGGCTGTAGCGAACAAAGAAGTGATCTCTTCTGCGGGCTCTATCGGTTCTGTTCAACTGCTTCAGCTTTCTGGTATCGGCCCGAAAGCGGTACTTGAGAAGGCAGGTGTTGAGCTGAAACACGAACTGAGCGGTGTCGGTGAAAACCTACAAGATCACTTAGAAGTGTACTTCCAATATCACTGTAACGAACCTATCACGCTCAACAGCAAGCTTGGCTTGGTCAGCAAGGGCATGATTGGCGCAGAGTGGATTCTGACTCGCAAAGGCCTTGGTGCCACTAACCACTTTGAATCGTGCGCGTTCATTCGTTCTCGCAAAGGATTGAAGTGGCCGAATATTCAATATCACTTTCTGCCAGCAGCGATGCGTTACGACGGACAAGCGGCCTTTGATGGTCACGGTTTCCAAGTACACGTTGGCCCGAACAAGCCAGAGAGTCGCGGTACGGTAGCGATCACTTCTGCTGATCCGCATGCCAAGCCAGAGATCATTTTCAACTACATCTCGACTGAACAAGATCGCCAAGATTGGCGCGATTGTATTCGTCTGACGCGTGAGATTTTGTCTCAACCTGCGATGGATGTGTACCGAGGCAAAGAGATTCAGCCGGGTCTGAGCGTAACTTCTGATGAAGCGATCGACGAATGGGTTAAGCAGAATGTTGAAAGTGCTTATCACCCTTCCTGTGGCTGCAAAATGGGCTCAGATAACGACCCAATGGCGGTACTTGATGAAGAGTGTCGCGTTCGCGGTGTCGATAATTTACGTGTTGTCGACTCATCGGTTTTCCCAATTATTCCAAACGGTAATTTGAACGCCCCGACCATTATGGTTGCCGAGCGTGCTTCCGATTTGATTTTGGGTAAGCCAATGCTCAAAGCGCAGGACGTTCCAGTGTGGATTGCACCTGAGTGGCAAGACAAGCAAAGAATAAATAAACCAGTAAGAGAAGCGTAAGCCTCTGTTATTAGTTTAAAAATAGAAAGTAGTTCAAAAATAGAAAAAGTAACAACAAAAATTAGTCAAAAGTCAGAAGAACTGCTCTCTATCGGTGTTGATATCGAGCAGCAAAAGGAAAGATAAAAAGGAACCATTATGACGACTCTAAATATTCAGAACGTGACAACAAAAACGTTAACAGCACTAGCGATCAGCTCATTTGCATTTGGTGCTAACGCTTCCGTAGAACCACAACAATGTGAAAACGTACGCTTCGCTGATGTTGGTTGGACAGACATTACCGCAACAACGGCTGTCACTTCTGAGCTACTGAAAGGCCTAGGCTACAAAACCAAAACTGACCTACTTTCAGTACCGGTTACTTACTCTTCAATGGCGAACGGCGATATTGACGTATTCCTAGGTAACTGGATGCCAACTATGGAAGGCGACATCGCTAAGTACCGCGAAGCGGGAACGGTTGATACCGTACGTGCCAACCTTGAAGGGGCAAAATACACACTAGCCGTACCAAAATACGTGTACGACTCTGGCGTGAAAAGCTTCGCCGATCTAGCAAAACATGCCGACAAATTTAAAGACCGCATCTACGGTATTGAGCCGGGTAACGATGGCAACCGCTTAATCCAATCAATGATTGATTCTGACGCGTTTGGCTTGAAAGATTTCAGCCTAGTGGAATCAAGTGAAGCGGGCATGGTATCGCAAGTATCTCGTGCTGCTCGTCGTAGCCAGTGGATCGTTTATCTAGGTTGGGCACCGCACCCAATGAACAGCAATGTTGAGATGGAATACCTATCAGGTGGTGACGACTTCTTCGGCCCGAACTACGGTGGCGCAAATGTTTACACCAATGTTCGTTCAAACTACCTGTCTGAATGTGCAAACGTCGGTCAACTTCTGCAAAACCTAGAGTTCACTCTAGAGATGGAAAACCAGTTGATGGAAGAGATTTTTAACCAAAAAGTGAAGCCAGAGAAAGCGGCTCAACAATGGTTGAACAATAACCCTCAACAAGTTGAAGCTTGGTTAGACAACGTAAAAACGCATAAAGGTGAATCAGCGACTCGAGCGGTTACTGAATACCTAAAACAAGTTAAAGCTTAGTTTTACCTACCTATCGATCTATTTATCAAAGCTCTATAAATAAAAAGGTGGGCTGACCAATTTATCGATTGGTTTGAAGTAGCCCACCCATAATAAAAGGCAATATTGTGAATTTTATTACGGAAAACAAAATCCCTGTTGGTCAATGGATGGAAGCAGGTGTTGATTGGCTAACAATCAATGCAGCAGGATTCTTTGACGCTATTTCGATTTTTCTAGAAACCGTCATTATGTTTTTAGTCGATGTATTTAAGTGGATGCCACCGGCTTTACCAATCGTGATGACCGCGGCGATTGCATGGTATTTACACCGTAAACCCTCGCTTGTGATTTTCGTGGTTGCAGCTTTGCTGACTATTTTAAACCTTGGCTACTGGCAAGAAATGCTGGAAACCTTTGTCCTCGTGTTTGCAGCGACAACGATTTCCGTATTAATTGGCGTTCCAGTTGGCATTATGGCCGCGCATCGCCCTTGGTTGTATACGGTGCTTAGACCCATTCTTGATTTAATGCAGACGGTTCCAACGTTTGTGTATCTGATTCCGACTTTGGTTTTATTCGGCTTGGGCATCGTTCCTGGCTTAATCTCGACCATTATATTCGCCATTGCCGCGCCAATTCGTTTGACTTATTTAGGCGTCACCAAAGTGCCTGAAGAGTTGATTGAAGCGGGTAAAGCGTTTGGTGCGAGCCGCATGAAACTGCTGATGAAGGTCGAATTACCGGCTGCTTTACCAAGCATTATGGCGGGTGTAACTCAATGTATTATGTTGTCGCTTTCGATGGTGGTTATCGCCGCTCTTGTCGGTGCTGACGGACTTGGTAAACCTGTTGTTCGCGCATTGAACACAGTGAACATCTCACAAGGTTTTGAAGCCGGGCTGGCGATTGTATTAGTCGCTATCATTCTTGATCGCTTGTGCAAAACACCCAATCAGAAGGAGGCTTAATCATGTCTAGCTCTCAGGAAAAAAAGACAATGGACGCGATTACCATTAAAAACCTTGATGTTGTTTTTGGTGATAAGTCGAAGCAAGCGCTCGAGCTACTCGACCAAGGTAAAACTCGCCAAGAGATCATTGATGAAACCGGCCAAGTGGTTGGCGTAGATAATGTGTCGCTGACCGTTGAAGAAGGCGAGATTTGTGTGCTGATGGGTTTGTCTGGTTCTGGTAAATCATCTTTGCTTCGCGCAGTTAACGGCTTGAATGAGATCAGCCGTGGCTCATTGGCGATCAAAGATGGAGACAAGCTGGTTGATTTAGGTGAACAGTGCGACGAAGCGACCTTGCGTCACCTTCGTACTCACCGCGTTTCTATGGTGTTCCAAAAGTTTGCCCTAATGCCTTGGTTAAACGTGTTAGATAACGTGGCGTTTGGTCTTGAAATGCAAGGTGTAGCTAAAGATGTTCGTCGTGCTAAAGCGCGTGAACAACTTGAAATGGTGGGTTTGGCAGAGTGGGAAACCAAGTATCCGCATGAACTATCGGGCGGTATGCAGCAACGTGTTGGCCTAGCGCGTGCCTTTGCGATGGATACCGACATTCTTCTTATGGATGAACCGTTTTCAGCGCTTGATCCGCTGATTCGTGCACAGTTGCAAGATGAGCTAATTCTATTGCAAAACAAGCTTAACAAAACGATTCTGTTCGTGAGTCATGATTTAGACGAAGCGCTGAAGATTGGTAATAACATTGCGATCATGGAGTCAGGTAAATTGATTCAACATGGTAAGCCTGAAGAGATCGTACTCACACCAAAAACGGAATATGTGAAAGATTTTGTCGCACACACTAACCCGTTGAACGTATTGAAAGGTCGTTCGTTGATGCAGCCACTGGATTCTTTGAAACAAGAAGATGAAAGTTGGAAGATCTGTGACTCTAAAGACTTATGGATTGAGCAGAGTGAAGGTACTTTGTCTGTAAAAGGTGAATCGACTTTAGCGCTTGTTGAGTGGAACGAATCCGACGATTTAACGGCAATCAGCGCGTCGAGTGTTGTAGTGGCAAGTCCAGAGATTGGCATGCGCGATGCGATTAAACTGAAACAGCTAAGTAATCACCCGATTTTGCTGGTGGAAGACAATAAACTGGTCGGTATTTTGGATAACAGTGAATTTTATAATGCGCTTACTGGTAACTTTCAGATGAATACCGCTGCGTAAAATTTCGTTTTTCAGCTTAGCTAAAAAGGCTGGTTTTTTATTGGGTGGAGAGGGTTAAATCTCTCTACCTCTATGATTATTAAAATATATTATTCTTTGAGTTTGTATTCTCTGACTCATTATTTTTGTCTTCATTGAAGCTTTGATTCCCCCTTCATTAGGCAAAAGTGCCGTACCACGCAAGTTTAGTGGTATAGAAAAGATTGAGAATAGTATTAACATCAGTACAATGCGGAAAAATCAATGAAGTAAATTATCAATTTACAGTGTAATTCGAGCGATCCTAAGCTGTTCAGTTTGGAAATCTCATCGCCACGGCACTGTAAAGTCACTCACAGTATATTAGTACAAAGGTCTGCATCTTGGATAAACATGACGAAATCTTGGTCGCTATTCGCCAAATTATTCGCGCTATCGATTTACACTCGAAAAAGCTGAGTAAAGAGTATGGTTTGACGGGCCCTCAATTGATTTTAATGCGCGCAATCCAAGAGATGGGTAATGTGACGATCAAAGAATTGTCTAATCAAACTAATGTGAGTCAAGCGACGACAACGACGATCATCGATCGCTTGGAATTGAACGGCTATGTACAACGTGTTCGCAGCTCGTCAGATCGCCGAAAAGTACACGCAAATCTGACTGAAAAAGGTCAAGAGCTACTTAACAATGCGCCACCACCGCTACAAGATAACTTCGTTAAAAAATTCCAAAATTTAGAAGCATGGGAGCAAAGCCTACTACTTTCTTCGATGCAACGTGTGTCTGCAATGATGAACGCCGAAGACATCGACGCAGCTCCAGTTCTACAGCTTGAAGGCATTGCAAACGTCGTCAAGAGTTAACGTAGTTTTAAATTGTCTAGCTAAGAAAAAGTTTAAAGAGTTATAAAATGGTCGCATCAAGCGGCCATTTTTTGATCTTGGCCTCCCAATTTTTCTGACTTTACTAATAAAAATCATCTTTTAGTTGTAGCCTATAGATATAAGCTAAGGTTTTCGAAAGACTAAGTATCAAGCTAAGGTATCTATATAGGCTATGGCATCAAGTTTATGCTGACATATGATGATATTCTCGTTGTGTCTAATCTCCCCCCACTTCTAAGCGACAAAACTTTTTTCAAGATAAGCGCATGCCATAAAACGAAAATAACAACCTTAAATGGCTCGTTTGGTGCCTTAAAATGGCCAAATTATGGTGTTTTAAGTTGCTGTTTTTGTTGGTTTTTAATTTGATGTTTTCTTAAGATCACAATGGTAGTCTTAGCTTGATTTCTTTAGGGGGTTAAATGGACACTAATAACAGCACTTATCATCAGCACAGTTTTGCTCAGCAAGATCTATCAGAGCTTACATTTACGGCCTGTACGTTTATCCGTTGTGATTTCAGACGTTCGAACTTACGTGATGCAACGTTTATTAACTGTAAGTTTATTGAACAAGGCGATATTGAGGGGTGCCACTTTGATATTGCCGATTTACGAGACGCAAGTTTCCAGAATTGCCAGTTGGCGATGGCGAACTTTAGTAATGCGAATTGCTATGGGATTGAGCTGCGTGAATGCGATTTAAAAGGAGCGAATTTTACTCGTGCTAACTTTGCCAATCAAGTAAGCAATAGGATGTACTTTTGCTCTGCGTATATTACGGGCTGTAACTTGTCATACGCCAACTTGGAGCAGGCCTGCTTAGAAAAGTGTGAGTTGTTTGAAAACCGCTGGATAGGGACTTACCTTGGCGGTGCGTCACTGAAAGAGTCTGATCTCAGCCGAGGCGTGTTCTCCGAAGATGTATGGGGGCAATTCAGTATGCAGGGGGCTAACTTGTGTCATGCGGAATTAGAAGGGTTAGACCCTCGCAAAGTGGATACGACAGGGATTAAGATTGTCGCTTGGCAACAAGAGCAGTTGCTTGAAACCATGGGTATTGTTGTGATGCCTGATTGATTTTCTAATTCTGCATATAACGCTGTAAAACTCGGTTGTCGTATCACTCGGTCGTAATTAACCACAGCAGTTAGAAGAAAAGCCCAAAGTTAATAACTTTGGGCTTTCCGTATTTGGAGTCCGTAACCTGCAATTTATCAAAGCGACTCCTCAAACTGAGAGCGAAGTAATCTTGTGAGTCTTTCGGTTTGATATACTCAGTGTTCATTCGATTAAGATGATGGAGATGATATGTCGAAAACCGCGAAGATCATTAATGAAGATAAATTGCTCAAGAAAGCTCTGGAAGTCGGTTCTAAAATGGCAAAGTTACAAGGCTTTGATTTGCCACACTCATCTCAACCTATAAAAGTTAAGGCTGTGTACTTGTTTCTTGTTGGAGTTAATCAGATCACGCCTTTACCTGAAAGTAAGCTTGATGGCGCGAATATTAAGAAGCGTTTAGCATTATGGATACACAAGGCTCTGCCTGATAATGATCCCCTGAAGTAATTCGCGATTAACTCAGTGATTCGAATTTGTTTCTTTTGATTGATTGCCAATTTATGTTTACTTGAAAAACCTAGCTATCTCACGCTAGGTTTTTTTGTTTTAGGTATCTGCGTTTCAATATTAGAGCCTAAGCCATCTCTTTTTAGAGCGTCACTGTTTACCTTATTCAGTATTGGAGTCGTCGATATTTTTGCTGATTCCTATCCTTCCTACTCAGGCACTTGAACGCTGTATTTTATGAATTGCACTAACGATTTCCTTTCGTCTATTCCCTTCAAGACTCTCAAATTTATACCGACCCAATAAATAAATTAGAACTCAAAGTATTATTTAATACATATAATACTTACGCAAGTGTGATCTGCGTCGCTAAAATTTGATTTTTAGCGCTAATGTGTTGATCTTTGTGTATGGGAAATGCTCATAATTAAAAGGAATTTAATTAGAGTTCAAAGGAAGTGTCTCGGTATGATTACGTCAGCGCCTTGGATATTGTATCCAGAGGTTGTAGAAAAGATGATTGAAAAATGGAATTTTCGTGAGCCAGAAGTTTCGGATGGCAACAACATTTATCAATTAATTTCAGAGTGCCCCCCATTAGATACTAACTCTTCATATTGCAATTTCCTGCAGTCTACTCACTTTAGTAAAACTTGTATTTTAGTGGAGCATGAAGGTGACCTTGCTGGCTTTATTTCTAGTTACCAAAAACCCAGTGAGCCCAATGTTCTCTTTATTTGGCAAGTGGCGGTGGCGCCTAAGTTTAGAGGCAATGCTTTAGCCTACAAGATGCTGAACACCTTACTTAAACGAGAGGGCCTAAAGAGCATTGAAGCGATAGAAACGACTATCACTAAATCAAACCAAGCGTCTTGGGCATTGTTCAAAAAGCTGGACGAAAAAAACGGTAACACCGGGAAAGTGACTACTTTCTTAGATGAAAATCTTCACTTTAACGGGCAGCACGATACAGAATACCTCTATCGAATCCTCCTTAAATAATCAAACACTTATAGGAATTAAATAACGGCATTATCATGGATATTTTTAAAAAGCAGGAATCTAACGTACGTTCATACTCGAATAGTTTTCCAGTTACTTTTAGTAAATCAAAAGGTTGCTGGCTTGAAACGAAACAAGGTGATCGTTACATCGATTTTCTTGCTGGAGCAGGATCTCTCAATTACGGTCACAACAATCCAATACTTAAGCAAGCCTTGCTTGATTACATTGAAATGGATGGGATTACGCACGGTTTAGATATGCATTCAGAAGCCAAAGCTGAATTCTTAGAAGCGCTTACTCGCTTAATTCTAGAACCAAGAGACCTCAATTATAAAGTTCAATTTACAGGCCCAACAGGAACCAATGCCGTTGAAGCCGCGATTAAATTGGCTAAAAAAGTGAAAGGCCGAAGCAGCATTGTAGCATTTACCAATGGTTTTCATGGTTGTACTGCAGGTGCACTGGCTGCTACGGGTAACCAACATCATAGACAAGGCGCGGGTTCAAACCTAAACAACGTTACGCGTTTGCCATTTGAGGGTTACGCTGGCATTGATGGATTAAAATTGTTCGAAACGATGTTAGCTGATAATTCTGCCGGTATGGATAAGCCAGCAACCGTCTTATTGGAAACGGTTCAAGGTGAAGGTGGATTGAATGTCGCTTCAAATGAGTGGCTACAGCGTTTGAGTAAAATTTGTAAAGCTCACGATATCTTAGTCATTGTCGATGATATCCAAGCGGGTTGTGGTCGAACGGGTACGTTCTTTAGCTTTGAACCATCAGGTATCAAGCCAGATATAGTCACGCTGTCTAAATCGATAAGTGGTTATGGCTTACCGATGGCCGTCGTTTTATTAAAGCCTGAATTAGACAAATGGCAGCCGGGAGAACACAACGGCACCTTCCGTGGTAATAACCATGCGTTCGTTACCGCTACGAAAGCGTTAGAAATGTATTGGTCAAATGATGATTTTGAAAATCATATTCAACGTAGCTCAAGCATGGTTGATGATGTCATTCAACGCAATATCAAGCGTTTCCCAGAGCTGTTCGTTCAACGCAAGGGACGTGGAATGATGATTGGCATTGAATGTAAAGATGGAAACACGGCTGACGAAATTGCCAAAACGTGTTTTGAAAACGGTATGGTCATTGAAACAGCTGGCCCTAACGATGAAATAGTGAAGTTCTTTTGCCCACTGACGATATCTGAATCGGAACTGATGCAAGGTTTAACCATCTTCGAAGATTCAGTAGAAATTGTAGCAACTAAGTATTTCAAGAAAGTATCGTAATAGGGACAGTAAAATGATTGTTAGAACACTTGATGAATGTCGCAATAGCGAAAGACGTATTGTTTCGGATAATTGGGAAAGTACTCGCATGTTGTTGAAAGATGACAACATGGGTTTTTCATTTCATATCACGACAATTTATGAAGCGACGGAAACACATATTCATTATCAAAACCACTTAGAATCAGTATATTGCATGAGTGGTGAAGGCGAAATTGAAGTGGTTGGTGGTGAGACTTATCCCATCAAACCTGGGACGCTTTATATCCTTGATAAGCACGATGAACACTATTTACGTGCGTATAAAAACAAAGAAATGGTTATGGCGTGTGTATTCAATCCGCCAATTACTGGCGCTGAAGTTCACGATGAAAACGGCGTTTATCCTCTGGTTGATTAACCGACTTTTTCTGGGGTGAAATCTCACCCCAATTTCCATTTATCTAGTCTTTATTGCTTCTCTATAACTAAGGTCTTTTATGACATTTACCGTAGAAAAAATCGGCGGTACATCCATGACAGCATTTGATGCTGTGCTCGACAATATTATTCTCCGCCCGAAAAATCCGTACAATCGAATTTTTGTTGTGTCAGCTTATAGCGGGATGACAGATGCACTTTTGGAGTGCAAAAAAACAGGCAAGCCAGGTGTTTATCAATTGATCGCAATGCGTGATGATTCTTGGGAAGAAGCGTTATCTTACATTGAAAGCCGTATGTTGTTGATCAACGAGCATATTTTTGCAGATCCTATGAATCGTGCGCGTGCTGATAAGTTCATCCGGTCGCGTATTTCAGAAGCGAAGAACTGTATTACAAATATCCTTGAAACGTGTCAATACGGTCAGTTTTCATTGAGGCATTACTTACCTCAGATCCGCGAGTTTCTCTCTTCAATTGGCGAGTCACATAGTGCGTATAATACGGCTCTTAAATTGAAAAATATTGGTATTAATTCAACCTTTGTTGACCTTTCTGGTTGGGATAACAAGACTCCTCAGAGTTTGGACGATACCATCAGAGACGCTTTTTCAGACATAAATGTGGCTCAAGAGCTACCTATAGTGACGGGTTATGCCTATTGTAAAGAAGGTTTGATGCGTACTTATGATCGTGGTTACAGTGAGATGACGTTTAGCCGTATCGCGACTATGACTAAGGCATCACTGGCTATTATTCATAAGGAGTATCACTTTAGTTCGGCCGATCCAAAAGTCGTTGGGGTTAGCTCAGTTAAACCAATTGGAGCGACTAATTATGATGTTGCCGATCAGTTAGCAAACCTTGGTATGGAAGCTATTCATTCTAATGCCGCAGCAGGGTTGCGCGAGAGTGGAATCGAACTACAAATAAAGAACACTTTTGAGCCAGAGCATGAAGGTACACTGATTTCTTCAGATTACCGCCCAGACACCAATCAGATAGAGATTATTGCCGGAAAGCAGAAAGTATATGCATTGCATGTATTTGATCAGGGGATGGTCGGTAAGGCTGATAACGTCAGTTATGAATTAATGGAAATTATCGCGGATGCGAGAGTTAACCTTATCGGAAAAGAGATGAATGCTAACTCTATTACGTATTATCTAGGCGGTAGTTCAGAAAGTTTAAATAAGGTGTTTTATAAGGCAGAGAAGCGATATCCGAAAGCATCTATTTCGGGACGTATGGTCGCTATCATTTCGGCGATCGGCTCTCAAATTGACACCAATAAAACGCTAGCGAATGGCGTATTGGCTTTGATGAGCAATAGTGTTACGCCCATTGCGTTACATTCGTCGATGAGAAACGTGAATGTACAATTTGTTGTGAGCGACGATAAGTATCAAGAGGCCATTTGTGCATTACATGAAGAGTTTTTTGAACAAAAGCAAAAGGTCACATCATCAGTGAATGCTGCTTAAATATAGAGCAGCCTATCCCATCGACTAACTGAACGTTTGATCTGTAGGGGTGAGGCTGCAACGAATTCTGTGTAAAGGCCATTTTTATGATGGCCTTTTTCGTACCTCCTCGATGACATATTGTGATTTCAGTCCTTATTTTGTAAAACAAGGTTATGAACTTTAAGGTGCGGCATTTAATGTCGGTGTTGTTGTTGTTTCACGCGAATAATTCAGGAGCAAGGTATGAGTTCTCATCAAATAAAAAATGTGGTATTTGACGTCGGCAATGTGATTGTACGTTGGTCACCGCTAGAAATTACTCGCCTGACTTTCGGGGAACTTGATGATCTGGAAACCCAAGCGCGTTCAATTTTCCAAAGTACGATTTGGTTGGATTTGAACAAAGGGTTCTTAACCGAAAATGAAGCCAAACTTCGCTACCAACAAGAGTTAGATTTATCTTCATTAGAGTGCGATCGCCTGTTCTACTACGTAAAGCAAACGCAGATCTTACTGTACGGTTCTATTGACCTCATCAAGCAAGTAAAGCGAGCAGGTTATGCTGTGTATGCGTTAACCGATAACGTGGTTGAGATTGTTGAGTACCTAAAAGCCACCTACGAGTTTTGGCCATTATTTGATGGTGCAACGGTATCGGCAGAGTTGAGCATGCTCAAACCTCAACCTGAAATTTATCATGCTCTACTGTCACAACATGGTCTTGAAGCTTCAGAAACCGTCTTCATTGATGATATGCCCTGTAACGTTGAAGGGGCAAAGGCTGTAGGTATGGCCGGTATCCAGTTTAGTGATGCTGTGCAATGCGAGAACGCACTACGTGCTTTTGGCGTCGAATTGACGTGATCATGTAGCGAAGTGCTCAAATTATCTATATTTAGTCAGGTTTCTCTATGCGGATAGTCTAGGTAGAAAAGCTAAGTAGAAAATATTGATAAAAGAGAAAATGAATCGGTTAAAAAGAGGTGATGTTTCATGTGAACATCGCCTCTTTTTGTATTCGTTGTTCTAAGTAGCTTTATTCTACTGATACGTTTTATTCTTCTATTTAGCTTTATTGTTCAGTATTCAGGTGTCGAATCAACTTCGCTGGTGTACCACCGTATAAGCAGTCTGGCGGTACATCGCTGTTGACTACTGAGTTCGCTGCAATCACTGATCGAGCGCCAATTGTCACGCCTTGGTTGATCACTGAGTTACCGCCAACCCACACATCATCTTCGATTGTTATTGGTAAACAGAAGGTTTCCCATTTACGGCGGCTACGATAATCAAGGGAGTGTGATGGCGTATAGAATTGCGCACTTGGTCCAATTAAAACATTGTTACCGATCTTGATGTTCGCACCATCTAGCATTACTACGTTCATATTAATGAAGGTATCGTCGCCAATCTCGATGGTTTTGCCAAACTCACAATGAAAAGGGGGCTGGATTAAGCTGCTACTACCAACCTTACCAAATAGCTGCTCTTGCAATGTGTGTTGCTGGTCTGGATCTTGGTAGTTGTTGAAAGCCATTAGCGACTTTCTGGCATTGGAACGCATGGTATCAATTTCTTGGTCTGCACCATCATATACTTGCCCAGATAGCATCTTTTCTAGTTCAGTTTTAACGTTTGTATTACTCATGCTTGCCCACTTTCCGAGAGTCTCGGTTTAATACCAATCGTAGTAAATAACTGGTCATCCTAGCTGGTTAAAACGCTCAATAACTGCGTTAGAAATTTTGATTGTAGAATAACTACTTATCGAAAATTTCTGCCTTGTTCTTAAGCCTTTTTCCTGCGCTATTTATGATCACTTACTTACTGTGATTGGTATAAATGACGAATACTGCAAGATTAGCGACTTTTAGACATAAAAAAAGAGAAAAGCGTCAGCCTTTCTCTTCCTATTTTGTGCCTTTAAGCACTAATGCTAAGTGAGCCTAGCTATTCAGCCATAGGCGCGCTTTGCCAAATTAGATTTGCTCAACGAAACCCATTAGGTGCTGTTTCACTTCGTCTGAAGCGAAAGCGCTGTCGACTGAGTACTTGTAGATTTCAGCGTAATCTTCTTGTGTTAGGTCGAATGTTTCACACACACGCTTCACTTCGTTGGTCATGGTTGTGTTCGACACAGTACGGTTGTCTGTGTTGATCGTAACAACGATGCCGTCTTTCTTGAATTCAGCAATTGGGTGGTCGCTGAATTTGTGAATACATTTAGTTTGAACGTTACTTGTTGGGCAAGTTTCAAGCGCAACTTGCTTCTCTTTAACGATGTTGTATGCGTCTTCGTTACCTTGGATGTGAACACCGTGGCCGATGCGTTCAGCGTCAAGCATTGTCACTGCATCGTAAACGTTTTGACCGTGCCATTGCTCACCAGCATGAACGGTAATGCGGTAGCCTTTTTCAAGAGCGTATTGCGTGTATTCAGGGAATTCAGCACAGAAGCCTGGCTTTTCGCCACCTGCGATATCAAACGCCACAACACCTTTACCTAGGTAGGGTTGGCCTGCGTCGATTACGTCTTTGATAGAATCTTTAGGGAACATACGAAGCACAGACATGATGTAGTTGCCTTTGATGTCGTATTTCTCTTCAGCGCGCTTCATGCCTTTTACTGCACTTGCAATGATCGTATCAAGAGACAGACCTTTATTTACGTGTAGGATTGGTGCGAAGCGAACTTCTAGGTATTTAACGTTCTCTAGTGCAGCGTCTTCGTAAAGCTCGAAAGAGATACGTTCAATTGCTTCTTCAGTCTGCATTACTTGCAGTGGCAGGCTGAAACAAGCCAGGTACTCATCTAGGTTTTTGCAATCTTCTGGCACAGTTAGAGATTGAACAACCTCGTCGCGATCTTCAGGTAGTTCGATATTGTACTGTTTTGCTAGGTCAATAATCGTATCTGGGCGAACACTTCCGTCTAGGTGGCAGTGTAAATCAATCTTTGGTAGTGCTAGAAAATCCATGAGTATTCCTTAATTCTATTATTCTTTGAGTGTTTTAACTCACATGCGCTAAATTTACCAAGACAATGATATGATTTAAAGTGACAATTAATCATCATTAACCTGAATTTAGGGAATATCATGGTAGATGTTAAAAGCTTACTTAAATGCGATATGAATTTGCTGCTTTGCTTGCACGTTCTGATTGAAGAACGAAGTGTGAGTAAAACGGCAGAACGACTCTTTTTGAGCCAGTCTGCGGTAAGTAAACAGCTCACTAAACTCAGAGCTTTGTTTGATGATCCGCTGTTTGAGCGTGAATCAAAGGGTCTATTCCCAACACCCAAAGCACTCGCGTTAGCGCCTAAGATCCACCAAATTCTACTGCAAATCGAAAAGCTGACTGTTCCCGAAGTTTTCGACCCCAAAGACAGTGAGCGTACCTTTACTATAGACCTTGTCGAAACCGCGTACACGGCGATTTATCCGCATTTTATGCCTACGGCACTTGCCGATGCGCCTCACATCACCATCAACAGTTCAACGTGGAGCAGCGACAGCTTCAAGCGCTTACTGAAACGTGAAGTGGATTTTGGTATCGGTATCTTTGAGCTAGATGAGCGCGCTTCTACCCACGTGCAGTGTATTCCTGATGAGCTGGACTATGTGGAGCTGTGCTTGGATTACTCGGTGTGTTTGATGCGAAATGACCACCCAGCCTTGCAAGAAGAGTGGAACCTCGACACTTTCTTGAAGTATCGACACATACAGTTGGTGACGGGCGGAGCCGGTGATTGGCTTCTAATGGAAGTGTTAAATTCCAAGCAATTGGAAATCAACAAAGCCGCTAATGTTTCAGACATCACCAGTGCCATTAAGCTGTGTAAGCAGAGTGATTTACTTATGTGTTACCCATACAACTCGGTACGCGATTACATTGATAGTGGAGAGTTGGTGATGAAGCCTGTCCCGGTTGATTTGGTGCCGGGAGGCTTGTTCCTTCTATGGCACAAATACTTCGATTCAGAACCTAGCCATAAATGGTTGCGCGATCTGATCATCGAGCAGACTCGATAGTTGAGATGTATAATCTATTCAAGCTTTTGAAAGATAAAACAAACGTAGTTGTTTGATAAAAAATCCAGTTTTATTTCGTCTTTTGGAATTAAGCTTCGTCTTATTCTGGGTGCTATTTTTATTTGGAAGATGAGAGATGACAATTCCACGGTTACCACAACAAATTATTGAAGACGCGTGTGAGTGGGCGATCATGCACGGTGTTGCGTTTCGCCAGTCAGATAATACCGCGAGGCATTGTCCTTTCAGCATTGCTCCTATGACTATGGAGCGTGAGGTGTATGAACACTTGTTGAAGGTAACACCGTTGATCACCAAGTTAATCAGCAATGTTTCCGAAGATCATGATTTCTTGCAGTCATCACTGAGTGATATGGCCAAAGCTGATCCGTTTTTTGGCCGCTTGATGGAACTGCATCAACAAGCGCATGGCGAGGTGTCTCATCGACTTTATCCTGCTCGCCAACCGTTGTTATTAATGCGTACTGACTTCATGGACGATCGCCAACATGGCGCGAAAGTGATCGAGTTTAATGGCATTGCTGCAGGTATGGCTCCATTCGGGCAAAAGGCCACAGAGTTCCATGATTACATGCACAATCAATGGCCTGAGACTTATCGGAGCTGGCTTGAAGATAAATCTGCCACACCTGCTGAAAACCAAGGCTTAAAGCAACTGGCTTATGGTATTGCGACTTCAGCAAGAAAAGTGCGAGCTGACTTTAATGATTCAGATAAGCCAACATTCTTGATGGTAGTACAGAAGAACGAAGACAATGTTTACGATCAACACCTACTTGAAATTGAACTGCAAAAGCAGGGTGTACGTACGGTTCGCCGCACCTTTGAACAACTTAGCTGTCAGCTTTCATCGGGTGATAACCAACGCTTGTTACTGCAAGATGTCGGCGCTGTCGATGTGGTCTACCTAAGAGCTGGCTATCAGTATTCAGATTACTGGGCACCAGAACTCAACGAATCGGTTTGTTGTCATACACTAAGCCAAACGCGCGTGTTTATGGAACAACACCATGTCGCAATGAACGCGACCATCAGCCAACAATTAGCGACCAGCAAAACCATGCAAATGCTGCTGACCATGATGCCTGCGTCAGAATACGCACGCTGGGGTTTAACGTTAGAAGAAGCAGAACTGGTGAAAAGTGTCTTGGCTGATATGAAGCCAATTAATACCGATACTATCGAGTGGTTCAATAGCGTGGCGATTAAACAAGAGTGGGTGTTGAAAAACCAAGGTGAGGGCGGCGGCCATTGTGTCTTTGGTGACGACATTAGCGAGCAATTGAGTCAACTTAAGCCAGAAGAGTACGACGCATGGGCATTGATGCAGCGCTTGTATCCACACGAACGCGACGTACCAACCATTGCGGTGCGTGACACTCAACAAACGCTGGTGACAGATTTAGTCAGCGAAGTTGGTCTATTTACCGCTTACTACCAAGGTAAGCCAGTTACCGAATTAGACGGTTATGCGGGCTACTTGATTCGTAGCAAACCTGCGAGTGAGAATGAAGGCGGGATCCACAGCGGCAAAGGGATTCTAGACTCGTTGGTGTTGATTGAACCCTAGTCTTATTAAGCACTAAGCACTAAGCATTAAGCATTAAGTAAGTCGTTTTGATAACTGAAATCCCGCTCCTACTTGGTTGCGGGATTTTTCGTTTTATAGGACGACAAAAAGATCTCATTGACACGGGTAGAATGATCGCTCTACCATGTGTGTAGAACAGTCACTCTACCTTTGGTCGGGTAATAAGAGATCCGCATGTTAAGAGAACAAATTGCAGAGAGCCTTGAGGTTGCGTTTAGCCAACATGGTTTTGCAGAGCCAAGTGTGGCTCAGCTAAAGACGGCATGTAATGTCAGCCTTCGCACGCTGTATAGGCATTACCCATCGAAAGAAGCGATGATAGTGGGCGCCTTAGAGCACCGTCATCACCGTTACCTAAATTTCCTGTTAGAAAGTGCGCCTGATGAGGGCCTGGCATCCATGCTGGATATCTTCGACAAGTTACAACAGTGGATGAAAGAGTATGCACCGCACGGTTGTATGTCGATGAATGCGATGGCTGCTTTTCCTGACAACGAGATAATTAATCAAGCTGTTACTGAACATAAACGAGAAGTAAAAGCACTTCTGGGGAAGCAGAGTCAACGAGATGATCTGGCTTCAGAGCTGTTTCTACTCCATGAAGGTGTATCAAGCGCGTGGTCAGTATTAGGCGAAGAAGCGGTGACATCAGCACAGAATATGGTGACAAAATTACTCAAGGAAACACGATGAAATTCGAACTACCGAAAACAATGAAAGGCGTAGAGATGTTGGGTCATGGCGGAGTAGACATGCTTGGCTACCGTGAAGATATCGCTGTTCCTCAAATTGAACCTAATGAAGTGCTGATCAAGGTGATGGCTGCAGGCGTGAACAACACCGACATCAACACACGAATCGGTTGGTACTCTAAAAGTGATGACTCAGAAGACGCAAGTTGGTCGGGTGAAGCGTTGAAGTTCCCTCGTATCCAAGGTGCTGACGTGTGTGGTTTAATCGTGGCAGTCGGCAATGAAGTCTCTGCTGATCGTATTGGTGAGCGTGTTCTTATTGAACCTTGTTTAACGGAAGTGTGTGGACGAGATCTACCACAGCCATGGTATTTTGGCTCTGAGTGCGATGGTGGTTTTGCTGAGTACACAAAAGTGGCAGCGAAACACGCTTATGCGGTGAACAGTTCTATGTCGGATGTAGAGCTAGCGTCTTTCCCATGTTCTTACTCAACAGCAGAGAACATGCTGACTCGCGCGAATGTGGTTGAAGGTGATCGCGTGCTTGTCTCTGGCGCTTCGGGCGGTGTGGGTTCAGCGGCGATTCAATTGGCGAAAGCACGCGGTGCTTACGTGATTGCGATTACTAGCCCAAGCAAGAACCAACAGTTACTTGAATTGGGTGCTGATGAAGTGATTGCTCGTGACGCTGATTTGGTGGAAGCATTAGGTGTAAATAGTGTGCATGTGGTTATCGATTTGGTTGCCGGTGACAAGTGGCCAGAGTTTCTTGAAGTCCTAAAATCGCATGGTCGTTATGCCGTCTCTGGTGCGATTGGTGGTGCGATGGTCGAGCTTGATGTACGTACTTTATATTTGAAAGATTTGAGCTTCTTCGGTTGTACAGTGTTGGAGCCTCAAGTATTCCAAAACTTGGTTAACCGAATTGAGAAACAGCAGATTGGCGCAATTGTCGCGGAGTCGTTCCCACTTGCTGACATCCATACTGCACAAGACGAGTTCTTGAAGAAAAAACACGTCGGCAAGATAGTATTGGAAGTGGCTCAGAGATAAAGTAACGGTACGCGACACTAGACTCGCTCCATTACGTGAAAGTAGGAAAGACTAGCAAATTTGTCTAGCCATAAATTACAAATGGTTGATCCATAATTGGTCGAGATCGCACCAACCGAAACCATTGACTTGCGCGCTGTGTATCTTTTCAGAAATTTCCAAATTGAACACCTCTTGCTTTAGCTCAATCACAACTCCAGAGTCATTCAACCAATGCTTGAGTGCTAACAGTGCATTCATCGCTAACTCAAAGTTTGGCTGGCTTCTTATCGAGGCTAAGCCTTGTTCGATTGTCTCTAGCATCTCAGTAGACAGCGCTAAGTCCTCAAAGGGGAAGCGAGTGAAGAAGCTTAACCATGAGAAAAAGGTGTCGTTCTCATCAATAATGCTGCATAGCACCACGTCTTTGGTAGTTAGGTAGTTTCCATATTCCACGCTGGTTTTGTGGTCGCCAGACGCAGACAACTGCTCGAAAAGGGTTTGGCATTCAGAGGTGTCTTCAACAGTAAATTCACGAAGTGACTTAGTTAATGCTGGGTTTTGAATCTTGAAAAACGTCGAGCAAGAATCCGGTTGAGAAGAATGGTAATCGCCACGCACGGTGGTCGTCTTTTCGGGCAGTTTCACGCACACCTGATTTTGAGCGCAGGCTTTACCCTGTGCCCATTCTGGATAGACCCACAACTCGATTCGATTGAGAATCGGAGTGCTATGTGAATACGTGCTATTACGGCTTAATCTCAACATCTTGCTTGAGAAGATGTCTAATGAGAACGCGCCAGAACCAATCAGCCTATCAGTCGGTGATGAGGGATCAAAGACGGAGGCTTCAACTCTGGAAAGTAAGCGCGGTAAATGCCAATCAGGTTGATTTAATTTTACGACAACCACATTACCTGCCGAGGCAGAGACCTCATCAATATGCTGATAACAGCGACGCCATATTTTGCTTTGGCAGAGTGAGTTAAGGTTGCGCGCTATGTCTTGAGGTTCGAGTGTTCGACCGTTATGAAAGCGAACGCCATTGCGTATTTGAAAGTGCCACTGTGTCGCATCTTCATTAGGCTGCCAATGATAAGCCAGATCGCCGCTGAGTTTGCCGTGCTTAACTGAGGTTAGGCGTTGGCAAACTTGCATCACTAAGAAGCGTTCGGTGCGTCTAAGTACTCGTTGGGGGTGAAGCGCTTCGAGTTCTCGGTGAAAGGGGATGTACGCGATATTCTGCGCCGACGGATTGGTATTGCTTAGAAAGGCTTGTAACTCAGCGCCAGCATTGCGGCCATTGAAGCTTAAGGTGCTAAACACCTGTTCTATATTACCCGCATCGGCTTGGGTTTGTGTGTATTGGTAACACGCCTCAATGGGCTCAACCAGACACGTGAGTTGTGCTTTCTTGCTTCGGCCTGAGCTGGCTTGCCACTCAATCCAACCTTGTGCTGTCATCGCTTTTATTAAGGTCTGAACATGACGTTCACTCACATGCAGCAGTGTAGCCAGTTGGTTGACCTGACAATACGATACTCCAGGCCCAAAAGCCTGAAATATCTTTTCATACAGTTCAAGCTTGCGCTTAAGGTTGCCCAATTTTCTTTTCCTAACGACGAGGTTGAGTTAAATGTGGATAGCCAGAGTCAATCAGTGCTTTTTCCATCGTATCGAGAACTCGAGAGGTTATCTCTGAGCTTAGGATATCCGACTCAGTTTTATCTTGAAGCACCAATCCTGAAAAATGGTCGATTTCAAATTCGAACCCATTCCCCGTCACTCGGCAGTTGATGGTCGACTTTTGCCCTTGATGCTCAATCTCAATAAAGGCTGGATTCCACCATTTTTCGTGAATGGTGATTTTGGTATCAGGCCCAGTCAAGTGTGCCGTTCGGGGAAGGTTCTGCACTGTTGATGCCGATATCTTACCGTTCATATCACCAGAGAATGTAAAGCACGCATCGGTATCGACATTCGCGCCCTCATACAGACACGACATCTCTACCTGAGGTTCTGAAGGGGTCACCCCCAGTGTTCTGCACAGATCGTAAAAGAACCAAAGCCCATAGACCCCAACATCAAGCGTTGCTCCGCCTGACAAATCCGGATTGAAGATAAATAAGCCCGGCTCATAGTCGTGATGGTTACCAAAGCTGGCTTCGATTGAATCTATCTGAATGTTGTTGTCGACCAAGAATGATTGGATCTCACGATACGCGGGAAACACCACGGTTTTCATTGCTTCTAGCAACATCACACCATTTTGATTTGCGAGAGCTTTCATCTCCAGCCAATCACCAAGATTAGTGAAAGCCGGCTTCTCGACCAATACGTGTTTTTTATGGCTTAGAAACAGTTTAGCTAAAGGCTTGTGATAAGGATGAACCGTAGCGATGTAAACCGCTTCAACATCTGGATCTTGCGCCATCTTTTCATAAGAGCCATAAGCCTTGTCGCAACCAAATTTGTTGGCGAACGTAGCTGCGCGTGAGTGATCCCTTGCGGCAACGGCATACAATTCACCATGCAGACAGTGCTCGGTTACAGCTGTTGCGAATCGATTAGCGATATTACCTAGCCCTGCGATACCCCATTTAATTTTACGTTGCGTGTCGCTCATCAGTTGCTCCAAATCGTTGTTTTGTATCAGTGTACTCAGAGACGCCACATACAAATAGAGAACAGATTTCTCAACCTGTTCTCTATTTATTTTATTCTAGTTGAAGATCTGGATCAGTTCTGTGTGTGGCGTTTCCAATCGGCTAGGGCTTGAATGTGTTTTGGTCCAATACCGCAGCAACCACCGATAATATTCGCTCCCAGCGCGTGCCAGCGTTTTGCGTAAACTAAATAACCTTGGCCATCCAATTCACGTATCTCTTGAAGCATATCATTAGCTTCATGTTCGCTGCTGATAGGTGCAAAGTTATTGGCGTAGACACCAATTTCCAAATCACTACCTAGCTCACCAATCACTTGCTTAGCATCGATAATAGCTTGATCCATCACTTCAGGCACTGAGCAGTTAAACATTATGCCAGTAGCGTTTGCTTGGCAGGCAAGCTTGATGGCGTCTGTTACGCTCTCGCCAGAACGAATATTGGCAGAATCACCCTTGGTGTCTTCCAAACTGAACGCGTAGTAACACGGTTTGCTTGATTGCTTGAGTACCGCATGAATGGATTCGAATTCTTGCAGGCTACAGATGGTTTCTGCTATCCAAAGGTCGATGTTTGGGGCTTGGGCATCGTAAAGCGTTTGAATGATGGGCGCTGCTTCTTCGACTTTAAATAAGTCTGGTCGGTAGCTGCCAAATGGCGGTGGAATCGCGCCCGCGACTTTCACTGTGTGGGGAGCATTGTCTGCAACTGCTTTAGCCAGTTCGCCAGATAGTGCTGCGAGTTCAAAGCCTCGTTGCTCGAACAGTTCTTCGCCTAAGTGAAAGGGCACACACGCGTAGCTATTGGTGATCAAGATTTCAGCACCTGCATCGACAAAGTTTTGATGCGCTTGGCTGACAAATTCGGGTGCTTCAATCAGCGCTTGAGCACTCCAGAGTGGTTGAGAAAATGGCGCGCCAATTTCTTTGAGTTCTCGGCCCATGCCGCCATCAAGTATGGTTAGTGTTTTCATATTCAATACTATCTAAACAATTGCTGAAGTTCTGCCGCCACCATATCAGACAATTTTCTCAGACAGAAGCCATCAATACCCTGTGTTAGCGAGAAAAGGTGTCGGACTGTTTTAGAAATAGCCACGGCATAATTTAGATTACCCTTTCCCGATAATGTGCACCACCACACGCTTCAACGCCTATACGCATGAGTGGCATTTTGCTATTGTAGTCAGTAGTTTAGAGCGAGTTACCGACTTATGAAGTATGACCTTACCATTTTGGTCTACGGCATGAAGACTGAAGTGGTTTTTAGCTAGGTTGATACCGCAGAAATAAGAATAATTAGACATGGTGTCTCTGGTGCATTTAAGTACCACATAAGTGTGGCAGATCCTCGGTAGGGGGAATCCATGTCATTCGTTAGTTTGCTAAGTGCAGAAATGAATTTTAAGTGTAAAGCTTGGTTCTGTGCTCTAGCTAAACGCCTGTTCATTCATCGAAATTATCATCTCGCGTGGGTTGTTTTTCGTCTCAGCTATTACGCGTTATTCATTTCCTTATAGCTTACTAAATTCTCTTTCTCAACGATCATTTACGCTTCTTCTTTGTTGCTGAAACTTCGCGGTAAAGCGGGGTAGCCGCGCACTTGGTTGTCTAGTTTTCCGAAAGAATCCTCTCTTATTTGAAGCCTGTTGAACTGTGGAAAATCAGCGCATGCTGCTTCTTAGCCAAGCGCGTTTTGTCGGTGGGGTTTGAGTTTTGAACGGTTCGGTTTACTTATGCGCTCGAATTCATTAGTTTGGTAACCAATTCAGCACCTTGGCACCCAGCCTTTGGCTTAGTCACAGTAGGCAAACTAACAAATTGCTCAAATGGACTTCTGACGCTTGGCAGTTTTGGTTCCAATGAGTTTTGTGTTTAAGGTGCGTTGCTTTAGGTAAGGTGTGCGTTATCAGCCACTTAGCAAGGCGTTATGTTTTTATCTTAAATTGTAGTTAATGAAATGGAGTATAAAATGGCAAGACATAAGTGTTTTATTTCGTATCATCATGAAGATCAAGATGAAGTAGATGATTTTATTCGAACATTTGATCATGAACGTGATGTGTTTATTTCTAGAGGATTAGGTCCAGAAATGAGCCCTGATATTATTAATAGTCAAGATACAGATTATGTAATGAGTCGGATTAGAGAATTGTATTTAAAGGACTCTACAGTCACTATTGTTTTGCTAGGAAAGTGCACATGGGCAAGACGATATGTTGATTGGGAACTGCAGTCTTCATTACGTTCAGGAGAGACTGTAACGCCAAATGGCGTATTGGCAATTAAATTACCAAGTTTTTCTAAAAATACCGCATTCCCAAACAGACTTAATTTAAACTTGAAGCAAACTGATGATCAAGAAGACTGTTATGCTAGGTGGATTGAATACCCTACAAGAAAAGATACATTAAAGAATGCAATAGACTCTGCGTTCAATCGCAGAAGTACGCATAAGAAATGGATTGATAATCCTCGAGAAAAATTTTCTTATAACCGAACTTGCCCATAATGAGTGACAAAGCAGAAAAACTACTGAATTTCACTATTGATGAAAAATTCAATATGAACCTTTCAATTAATAGTGAAATTATTTTATATGCTTTAGCTCTAATAGTTGTTTATGCTCTTTATCAAATCTTTATTTCGAGAAAGTTTAAATCATTCGAAATAGATGAAGCTGAAATTGGCATTGGTAATCAGAAAATAAAACTACGACCTAATCTTGTTGATATGCAAATTGCATATAAAATTTGGGTTGAGTTAAGTACAAGAAAAATCGGTTTGCCGATAGATTATGATAATGATGTCATTGTTGAAGTATATAGTTCATGGTACGGATTTTTTTCTGTTGCTCGAGAGTTAGTTAAAGATGTTCCAGTCTCAAACTTTCGGCGTAAAGATACAGAAAAGATAATTAATCTTTCTATCGAAGTGTTGAACAACGGTATCAGACCACATCTGACCAAATGGCAAGCAAGGTATAGACGCTGGTATGAACGAGTATCTGTATTACCGGAAAATGAATCAAAAACACCACAAGAAATTCAATGTGATTATCCACATTATGAAGAACTTGTAGTTGATTTAAAAGCCGTCAATACATGTTTAATACAATACAGAATTAAAATGCATCAAATTATTTCAAAAGCATAAAATATTAGATAACTTTAATAAAAATATAGTCTGACAAACATACAAATAAGGATTAAGGTGTTGCGTAGCCAACACTAAATCCCGAGCGTTGAGCAAGCCCGAAGCCACTTTATTAAGTAAATTGTACGATTGCATTTGAAGGGCACATCGCTTTGAGGCTTTTCTCAAGGCGAGCGAGGTCAAGATAAGGTTGCGATAGCAATCTTATCAACCAGTTAGCTGTTTTTCGTTTCTTTCGTCGTCGAATCTCCTCTGACTTCGTCAATGCCATTCTCCTTATTATCAATGCCTTTCGGCTACATGGGTCGGCTTACTGACTTATGAAGTATGACCTTACCATTTTGGTCTACGGCATGAAGACTAAAGTGGTTTTTAGCTAGGTCGATACCGCAGAAATAAGAATAATCAGACATGGTGCCTCCGATGCGTTTAAGTACCACATAAGTGTGGCAAATCCTCGGTAGGGGGAGTCCATGTCATTCGTTATACCTTTTGAGGGAAAAATGGACATTGTATTAAGCACTTACAAAGATCCAGCTTATGGGCTTGATTGGCACGAACAAACAGGTGAAATCGAAAGTACGATTAGACATTCACTGATCGAGTCAAAATTTCCGATTGAGTTTTTAATTAGAGAAAGCAATATTGGTCGTGGTGCTGATTATCCAGTAACAGTTATACAAGTTATCTCTGTTCTTGGCTTCGTTGGTTTTGTTATTCCGGAAACACATAAACGGGTCAGGGAATCTTTAGAAGAATGGTCACGTATAAGGGACTATTTTTCAAAGCTGTCAGCTTTGTTATCGCAAAATAATAGTATTATTGCGCTTCCTGATGAAGTCTTGTTTGCAAAGTCTGCTGAAGCGCTACTTACTGAAACCAAAGCAAGCGACGCTGTATTCGTTAGGTATGAATCAATTCATAGTGTTGGTAGCTTTGAGAAGTTTGCTGGTTTAAAGGGTTTCTACTTTGATTGCCAGAACAAGCAGTGGCGAGTAGTTATTGATGGGCAGGGTACGGTAAAACTGATAGAACAGGTATAACGAATAAGGATTAAGGTGTTGCGCAGCCAACACTAAATCCCGAGTGTTGAACAAGCCCGAAGCCACTTT